>JAKPAQ010000330.1 GCA_029779385.1 Actinomycetes bacterium
CTGATAGCAGGACCGACGCTAGAGCCTTCATTGGCCGACTCAAGAGTATTCCGGCTGATTCAGCCCAAACAAAACACCCCCTCCCGGTTTCCCGAGAGAGGGCGTTCCATGAACCAAGGCCACCGAAGTTGAAGTCGTCAGGAATACTCGCCGGCCACCAGGTTGATGCGGCAGGCGGCAGTGCCGTCCAACTCAATGAGGGCGGGTCCCTCGTTCACGGCAAAGACCGTGGGGGCATTGACTTCCTTGGTCGCGGCACCGACCGGCACCTGGCCACGGGAAGTCATGAGCGATATGGCATCGCCCGGTGCCAGCGCCAGACCGAGGTTGGCGTTGAGCGTGATCGTGCCGGCCACGGCATCGACCGAGGCAACCACGCCACGCACGCCAACTCCGGTGGCGATTGAGAACAGCACCACCACATCGTTCGCGGCGGCCCCGGGATAGGGCGGCGCGCCGATGACAGTCTGGTTGGCCGCGCTGATAGCCGTCACGGTCGAGACCCGCGACTGCGAGCGGAATGTCAGAAGCGATGCCGCTTTGTCGGATGTGGCGCTCGCATACTGGACCCGCACACGGTCGCGGCCGCCGGCGGGAATAACCACATGGCTGAGGGTGGTTCCGGCGTTGCCGGTGAAGCTGAATGGAATCATGGCGTATTTCTGCTAGGATTTGGGTTCGATGGCTCAGGGTTTGACGATGCGCTTGAGTGCGTCGGTCTTGGCCGGGGCGAAGCCGTAGAGGCATTCGAGGGTGACGAAGACCTTGTTGGCGCGGGTGTCGGTGAAACGCAGGTAGCCGAAGGTCATGCCCGTGGTGGGATCGGCGACGGCACCGGACTGCTGGTATTCGGCCACCGGTTGCAGGTAGCGCATGGCCACCGCGATGGCGCTGGAGTGGGCCGCGAAACCAACGAGCTTTTCCGCGTGATCCGGCGGGATGAGCGTCGTCTCGTGGAGGTTGAATCCGGCGAGCCGCTTGACCATGCCTTCGGTAACGGCCGGGGCGTTGAGGTTCAGGTTGAAACTCTTGGCCACGATGTCGTCGGCGAGCATGTTGGTGTAGTAACCGGAGTCGAGCACCAGCGAGCGCGGGTTGGGCGGCATCTT
>JAKPAQ010000332.1 GCA_029779385.1 Actinomycetes bacterium
CGGGCTGCTCTTCGGGCACCCAGTGGCCGGAGTTTTCGATCACGTTGACGGTCACGTTCGCTGGCCCGGCGGCGCTGCTCACGAGCCGAGGCGTGAGCACTCCGTCGTGCCGACCCGGCAAAAACAACAGCGGCACCTCGCGCACTTTTTCGGCGTACTTTCGCCGCAGCGTCTGACCAATCTCGACGCAAAGGAACTGCCGGTACATCGATCGGCCGGCCTTGGCGCGAGCCGGTTCAACGAACCGGTCGAGGTATTCCTGTCGGTCGGCCGGGTCGAAGGAGAAACCTCGCGAAGACCCCAACCGCAGGACCGTCTTGAGCAGCAGCTGGCCGCCGTGAGCATGCAGCCACGAACCACCCGGCCCACCGGCGATCAACTGATAACTGAACCGCCACAAGTCGGACCAACCGGCTTTCACCCACGGCGCGACGATTGCGGCGGCCACGACCCCGGCCGGCAGTTCGGGGTGTCGACTTGCCACCAACAAAGAAACCCAGGCTCCCCAGTCGTGGCCGACCAGCACCGGGCGCGACAGTTCGAGCACCTCACACAGCCGCGCGATCTCATCGGCCATGACCCGCTTGTCGTAGGCGGCCGTGCCGCTAGGCGCGTCACTCCAGCCGGCCCCGCGCAGGTCGACGGCGATGACGTGGTGAGTTTGGGCGAGCTCGACCATCACGTGCCGCCAACAGAACCAGTGCTGCGGCCAGCCATGAATCAAGACCAGTGTTGGCCGATCGGGCGAACGATGTTCGATCCCGGCCTGCGCGAGGTGAAGCTTGACGCCGTCCACGTCAACCCAGTCATGCTCAACTCCGGCGACCACAGGCAGAGATTGAGTACTCATCTTCAGATCGTAGGGTGAAAACCATGACCCTCGTCGAACTCGAAAGCAAAAACGGCATCAACACCATCACGTTGAATGCGCCCGATCGGCTCAACGCGCTCGACTGGCCGCTGCTTGACGAGCTGAAGGCCGCGATCGCTCAGGTGGCGGCAGACGATCAGGCCCGCGCACTTGTCGTGTCTGGTGCCGGGAAAGCTTTTTGTGCCGGCGCCAACTTGGCCAACCTGTTCGGCGACACGACTCGGCCCGTTGAGGTGTTGCGCGAAAACCTGTTGAACGTCTACGCCTCTTTCTTGGGCATCCGCGAATTGACCATCCCGACGATTGCCGCGGTTCAAGGTGCTGCCGTCGGGGCCGGCTTGAACATCGCCTTGGCTTGCGACGTGATCATCGCCGGACCGAAGGCAGGATTTGGGCCGACGTTCAGCAAGATCGGCTTGCACCCTGGCGGGGGTTGCACCTGGATGTTGACTCAGCGGATCGGTTCGGCCAACGCCACCGCTGCCCTGTTCAGTGGCGAGGTCATAAACGCCGAGGACGCACTCCGGTTGGGGATCGCCCAAGAGATCGCCGACGATCCACGGACGCGCGCGCTCGAACTCGCCGCCACCTACGCCGGACGCAATCGGGACCTGCTCGCCAAGATCAAGGAGAGCGTGCGAATCGCGACTACCTCCGACTTGTCGACGAGTTTGGAGTTCGAGTCGTGGGCTCAAGCCGAATCACTTGGCAGCGACGAGTTCGCGGTTTTCGCGGCTCGATTCAACGACTGAGGCCCGCCAGTCACGCACCTTAATGTGCGGCTGCGACGTCGCCGGCCTCGCTGGTCAGCGCGTCGACGACGTACCGAACCGAAAGGCGTTCCATCCGGTCCGGACGAACGACCGCGGTGATTTCGCGGGTGGCGCCGATCCCGGTCAATGGTTTGGTGACAAGTTCGTTCGCGTGAGTTCGCGTCGTGAATCGCGGCAAGATCGCGATCCCTAAGCCAGCAGCCACGCACGCCTCAACCACTCGGTTGTCGTCAAAACGTTGCGCGATTTGCACTGGCTCGCCGGTGACGGCCGCGAGGTCTTGGAGGACTCGATCGAACGGGAATCCTTGAGGAGCCCCGATCCACGTTTCGCCGATGACGTCCTTAGGTGAAACGGTTCGCCGGTCCGCGAGTCGATGATTCATTGGCAGTACGACGTCTAGGGGTTCGCGCATCAGCGGCACGAGGTTCAGCCCGCGCGCGTGCCATTGTTCGGTCACGGTCGGCGAATCGGCGACGACGATGTCGTGATTGGCGACCATCTCCAGCACGTCGTAGTTTTTGGTCGGGTCTCGATCGGTTGCCGAAACAATGATTTCCGGTTCGACGGCAAGTCGCTTCAACAATCCGGCAAAAAGCATCTCGGCGGCGGTGGGAAACATTGCCACGCTGACGTCGCCGGCCGGGCGGCCCATGTATTCGTGCCACCTGGCTTCGGCGCGCGCCATCGCCACTGCCAAGTCGGTAGCGGTGGCCGCGAGTTCTCGACCGGCTGACGTCAGTTGAACGCCGCGACCGGCCGGTTCGATCAGCGCTGCGCCGGCTTCTCGTTCGAGCAGTTTCAGCTGCTGCGAAACCGCCGACGGTGTGATCTGCATCTCGTCGGCAACTGCACTAACCGAGCCGCGATCGGCCAATTCACGCAGCATCTCAAGGCGCCGCATATCCATGTAGCAACACTACACGTTTAGTTTAGTTTTATTAGATAGACCTAAACGAAGAAAGAGCGCAAAATTGGATGCAGACGAAAGGAGACCCGGACATGACTTTCCTAGCAATTTCAGCCATCGCCATCGTGACCATCGGCGTTGCACACACCGTTCGCTTGGTCACCACTGACGGACTGGCGCCGATCGCGACCCGTAAGTCCTGACCCGAGCATAAAAGCCTCATTCGCCACCGCGAATGGGGCTTTTTTTCTTTCTACGCCAGTTTCATTTGGTCCAAGGCATTCGTGGGTTACTATTTAGTTACTGACCGGTAGCACTCGGCAGTAACTAAACCCCTTTCTTGGAGGAATCCGGCCCATGAGCCATTACAAGAGCAACGTGCGCGACGTCGAGTTCAACCTCTTCGAACTCTTCGGGCGCCAGAACGTCCTAGGAACCGGCCCCTTCGGCGAAGTCGACACCGACACCGCCAAGAGCATCATCGCCGAGGTCGAGCGCCTCGCCCGCGAAGAACTGGCCGAGTCGTTCGCTGACTCTGACCGCAACCCGCCAGTCTACGACCCCACGACCCACAGCCTCAAGCAGAACCCCGCCTTCGCCAAAAGCTACAAGGCCTGGATGGACGCCGAATGGTGGCGCATGCAGTTGCCCGAAGAGCTCGGCGGCCAGTTGGCCCCGTCCTCGTTGATCTGGGCCTCGGGTGAATTCGTCCTCGGCGCGAACCCAGCCATCTGGATGTACGGCGCGGGCCCGGCTTTCGGCCGCATCATCTGGGAGAACGGCACCGACCGCGACAAGTTGATCGCTCGCCAAGTCATCGAACGCAAGTGGATGACCACGATGGTCCTGACTGAGCCCGACGCCGGTTCTGACGTCGGCGCTGGCCGCACCAAAGCGTTCCAGAACGAAGACGGTAGCTGGCGCATCGAGGGCGTGAAGCGCTTCATCACCTCGGCCGTTAGCGACTTGAGCGAGAACACCATGCACATGGTGTTAGCGCGTCCCGTTGGCGTCGAAGGCGTCGGCGGACCAGGCACCAAGGGCCTGTCGCTGTTCCTCGTGCCTGAGCACCACTTCGACTTCGAGACCGGTGAACTCACCGGCGAACGCAACGGCGTCTACGTCACGAACGTCGAAAAGAAGATGGGCATCAAGGTTTCGGCCACTTGCGAAGTCACCTTCGGCGACCCGCAACTGGGCGGACAGGCCACCGGCTGGCTGCTCGGCGAAGTTCACGACGGCATCAACCAGATGTTCCGCGTCATCGAGAACGCCCGCATGATGGTTGGCTCGAAGGCGATCGCGACCCTGTCGACCGGCTACCTCAACGCGCTCGAGTACGCCAAGGAACGCGTCCAAGGCGCCGATCTGACGAACCCGGCCAAGGACGCCCCGCGCGTGACCATCACTCACCACCCGGACGTGCGCCGGTCGCTGCTGACGCAAAAGTCGTTCGCCGAAGGCATGCGCTCGCTCATGCTTTACACCGCTTGCTTCCAGGACGAAATCACCCTCAAGCAGGCCGCCGGCGAAGACGCTTCACTCGAAGAGTCGATCAACGACTTGTTGTTGCCGATCGTCAAGGGCTACGGCTCGGAGCGTTCGTGGGTGCTGCTGGGCACCGAGTCGCTGCAGACCTTCGGCGGTTCGGGCTTCTTGCAGGAGTACCCGCTGGAGCAGTACGTCCGCGACGCCAAGATCGACACCCTTTACGAAGGCACCACCGCGATCCAGGGTCAGGACCTCTTCTTCCGCAAGATCGTCAAGGACCAGGGCCGCGCGCTGGGCTGGCTGTCCGAGCAGGTCAAGTCGTTCATCGACAGCGAAGCCGGCAACGGTCGCCTCAAGGTCGAGCGTGACCTGCTGGCCACCGCGCTCGAGGACACCACAGCGATCATCGGCACGATGTTCACCGACTTGATGGCCGCCAACCCGGCCGACGAGAACGGCGACATCCAGAACGTCTACAAGGTTGCACTGAACACCACGCGCCTGGTTTACGTACTCGGCGACTTGGTCGTGGCTTGGCTGCTGCTGCGCGGCGCCGAGGTCGCTCAGAACCAGCTCGACGCTGGCGCCGAAGGTGCGGACAAGTCGTTCTACGAGGGCAAGGTCGCCGCGGCGTCGTTCTTCACCAAGAACGTGCTGCCGCGTCTGGCCGCAGAGCGCGTCATGGCCGAGCAGGTTGACCTGTCGGTCATGGAACTGGACGAAGCTGCTTTCTGAGTCCAACTCAAAAACGAAAGCGGCGCGGACCTTCGGGTCCGCGCCGCTTTCGTTTGCCCCTTAAAGCAGGTCCTTTGCAACGACTGACTTCACCCAAGCTTCGTTGGGGCTCATGCCCGCCCACTCATAGGTTGCCTCAACCGGGTCGATTCCACGGTCGCCAGCACGGCGGACCAAACGTCCCATCGAAACGTAACTTCCTGGTCGATCAGCGCTATCGTCCGTGGCGACAATCAGCAGAACCTCATCGCCTTGTGCCGCATGCTCGACGTCTTCGACACGGTAGTCGACCAGTTTTTCCAGCTCCCCGTCAGCGAGCACTCGACCCAATTTGCCTTCGAAGTCCGAGCGCACTTTCGCCAATGGCACCACGCCACCTAGCTCTCGGACATACACCGTCGTTGGACCGCCGTTGCGCTGTGCGGCGACTTGGACGGTCAGAATCGTCTCGACGTGGTTCCCCGGTTGAGAAACAACCGCCTCCGTCTTCGTTACCTGCCCAACGAGTACGTTTGCGATCATCTCTTCCTCGACGAACTGCTCCAGGGTCGGATCGGCATAGATTCTGATCCGGTCGCCGATCATCGTGACCACATGAGCGACCTCCCCATCGGTTCTAGAGACCGGAGTTGTCGTCGAACTCTGGCTACTTGCTTCCGTGCCGTCATTTGGCGGAGTTTCCGAACACGCAGTCAAAAGCAAGAGACCGGCCAGGAGCGCCGTGAGCCGAACGCGGGCAGTCGAGGCATCGGTACTCATGCCACCATCCTCACGCGAACGCGATCGGGCGGGCAATCGCGCGGACACATGCTGGGCCGGGTTCGCCTGCGGCCTGTGCGCAGGTGCAACGCCTAGGCTGGCCAAGTGGATTTGAGTCTCCGTCGCTGGTACGTCGTCGCGGCCCTGATTGCGCTGTTCTCATGGGCTGCGGGGACGGCGTATGCCGCGTCGGCGTGGGATCCGGTGCGGACGGCGGCAGTTGCGCCGATTGGTCAAGATCTCAACCCGGCCGGCAAGGATCTGGCCATCTTCACCGACGTGCTGCAGCCTGACCGAAATGTGCAGTGCTTTGCCCGAGCGGATGGACCGCGCATCAAGGTGCCCGCTGCACCGGTTGAGATCTCCGTCGACAGCGACGGCACTCGCTGGCACCTCATCGCGGTCTTGCGCTCGGCACCAGACGGCGTCCACGTCGCCTGCGCCCCCCGCGACAAGGCAATCGACACCGCCCGCTACGGCACCGCGATAGTTGACCTATCAAGTCGGCTGGGTACGGCGAAACTCATTTCTTGGGGCGGCTTCGCGGTCGGGCTGACCTTGGCAACTGCGACTCTTTACGCAAGGACTCGAAAGGAATTTGCCAATGACTGACCTAGCGCCCTATGTCCAAGCGTGGAAGTCTGCGGCCGAAGCGATCCTGTCGCTCGACCACGACGACTGGCAGATCCCGACCGACCTGCCCGGCTGGACCGCACACGACGTCCTCGCGCACCTTGTTCACCTAGAGCGGGTAATCCTCGAAGGCGACAGTCAAACCGTCGGCACTAACGTCGTGCCCGCCGACTATACGAACGCCGGCGTCGAAGCGTTGCGAGACGTCCCGACGGCTCAACTTCGCAGCGACTTGGCTGACCTCATTCGGCTGCGCTCAGCAGACTTGATCGAACTGCCTGATCCGAACGCGCCCGCGACGAACGCGCCGGCGAACGCCAACTGGACTTGGGAGACTGCGCTTCGAAATCGCGCCATCGACATGTGGATGCATGAACAGGACCTGCGCCGCGCGTTCGATATTCCCGGCGGGCTGGACTCGCTCGGTGCCCACGTCACAACCTTGACCTTCGCCAGCGCCTTGGGCTTCGTACTCGCCAAAAAGGCCGGCGCCAAGCCCGGGACCGTGGTTCGCTGGCTCGTCACGGGACCAGTCGCAGTTGACTCAACGATCGGCGTCGGCGACGACGGCCGCGCCCGCCCAACCGATCAACCGGCCGAAGTCACCCTAACGATGGACACGGAGGCGTTTGCACTGCTAACTGGTGGACGCCGAGGTCGCGAGTCGGTCTCTGTTCAGGTCGCTGGCGACGCGGCTCTTGGTGAGCAGGTCCTAGCCGCGATGACGCTAACGACCTAATGCTTATCCGGCCGCCGAAGGTGCTCAACGCCGCCGTGAAGCAGGCGCGTCGATTGCTGTCGGTCGTGGGCCGAAGCGGCGGCGAAACCCCGCAGCCATTCGCCGCCACCGGCCAGGTCGATTCCCTGGGGCCAGAGGTGTTGGCTCGGTTTGAGGCCCGGCTCGACCGGCTTAGCCCGGCCGAACGGCAGCGCCTTGATCCGACCAACCACCCGAGATCGTTTCGCCAACCCGACGAAGTCTCCTGCGGAGCAACGTGCTTAGTCGTCGCAAGGGCAATCAACGATCCGCCGTACGCGCTCTGGTTGACGACCGGCTACGACGCTCGGACAAACTCGACCGATCCGGCCGAAAGCGCCGAACGTATTACTGCCGAGATCGGCCGGATGCACAAACAGATCACGTCAGTTCGCGACCACGACGGCGACCCGCAGGTGCCCTGGCTGCGACTAATCGGCACCGCGCCGTGGGCGGCGGCCCGGCAGATGTACGGCGCGACTGGCGCGTCGGGAACCCCCGGAATCTCCTACCGAGCCCACACCATTTATCCGAGTGAACTGGAATCAGAGTTCGACCTGATCGTCGCGGCGGTCAAGACCGGACAGGTTTTGCCGCTGTATGTCGGCAGTCAATTGCGGCCCGGCCACGTCGTCTTGATCACGGCCGTGATCGACGACCAGACCCTCCAAGTTTTTGAACCGGCCGCAGGCACGATGAAGCGAGTGACCAAAGTGAGTTTCGCGGAATCGAACCTGGCGCTGGCAGGTTGGAATACCGCCTGGTTCGTTATCTTGCCGCGAACGTGAGTCGGCCCTATTTCCTCTGGAGCTAAGGCTTGTGGCCCCACCTGTCGGGGTCGTCGAGCTTCCTGCGTGCGCGAGTCTTCTGCCGGTAGCGCCAGATCTGAATTAGCCCGATCGTCCATAGGACGTATTGGAAACTCATCGCCTGAATGTAGTTGCGGTCGGTGAAGTCCAAGATCAAACCGATCGCGATCACCAAGATGAGGCTCGCGAAAAAGCCGCCTTGGTTGACGATCCCGGTTGCGCTGGCGAGCCGGTCGAGTGGGTTTGAGGAGCGCGCATAGTCGAAGCCGATCATCGAGGCCGGGCCGCCCACGCCGGCGACGATCACCAGCACGACCAGCAGCCAACTCGGCGCATCGCCTGGCCAGCACAAGACCAGCGTCCAAACGGCAACGATCGACAAGATGATGCCGATTACCAAGGACGAGCGGTGCCACGGGTAGACGACGATTAGCCGCCCAAGAATCGGCCCCGAAAGCATGACCGCGACCACCATCACCGACAGCAGCACGCCAGCGAATTCCGCCGAGGCGTGCTCGCTTTCGACGAAGAACGGGAACCCCCACAACAGGCCGAGCACCGTCGCGCTGAATTGAGTGGTGAAGTGCACCCAAAACCCCAACCGGGTGCCCGGCTGACTCCATGACGCGGTCAAGCTTGTGCGGATGCGCGACCACGACATTGCCGGGCCTCGCACCGATTTCGTTCCGGGCTCATCGTGCACGAACAGCATGACGAGTACCGTGACCACACCACCGATTGCTGCCGAGATCAGGTAGGCGGTTGTCCAACCGAAGCTAGCCAGCGCGAACGTCATCGGCGCGGCCGCGAAAACGGCACCCAACTGGCCTACTGGCCCGGTAATCAAAGTCACCTGGGCGATCGCGCGGACGGCGAACCACGAGTTGACCAGTCGCAGCAGGCAGACAAAAGTCATCGCATCGCCAACACCAACGAATGCTCGTGCAGTCAGTGCGGTCGCGAAAGAATCGGCGAACGCAAAGCCGGCCTGGGCGAACGTCAGGATCACCGAGCCGACCAGCATTACCCGCCTCGGCCCGAACCGGTCTACCAACAGGCCGACCGGAATCTGCATCCCCGCATAGACGAGCAGTTGCAGCATGACGAAGGTCGACAGTTGCGCCGCAGTGATGTCGAACCGGTCCGCCGCGGCCAACCCGGCCACCGCCAACGATGACCGGTGAAAAACCGCAACCAAATAGGCGGCCAAGCCGACCCCCCAGACCAGCCACGCTTGGCGAGGGGTCTGCGAAAGGGGGGTCACCGACCCAGTCTAGGCGCGCGCCGCTGAACGCCCGAATCGGTCAGAACGTGAACGCGCGTGCCGGGTCCTCCAACAAGTCGGCCACGTCGCGCAGGAATCTGGAGGCCTGCTCGCCGTCGGCTACCCGATGGTCAAACGAAACCGCCAACGTCGTCACCAGTCGGGGTACGACGTCGTCGCCGACGACCCACGGACGTTTCGCGACTTGACCTAGAGCGAGAATCCCGGACTGACCTGGCGGCAGGATCGGCGTGCCGCCGTCGATCCCGAAGACGCCAACGTTTGTCAGCGTGAAGGTGCCGCCGGACATTTGCGCCGGCTGCAACTTGCCCGCTCTGGCGGTAGCGACAAGTTCGTCGATCGTCCGGCCCAGCTCAACTAGGGACAGGCGGTCGGCATCAGGAACAACCGGCACCACCAGACCGCGCTCGGTCGCCGCCGCGATCCCCAACCCGACGCTCTGAGGAAAATCGATCGCGTCCTCGGCCCAGCGCGCGTGCAAGTCCGGGGTTCGCGCCAGCGCCAAGCAAATCGCCTTGGCCGCGATCAGTGTTGCGCTGACTTTGACCGACTCGAACTGCCGGTCGACCTTGAGCCGGTCGACGAGGTTCATCGTTTCGGTCACGTCGATCGTCACCCACTCGGTGACTTGCGGGATCAGCGCGCTGGCGGTCATCGCGGCGGCCGTTGCCTTTCGCACCCCAGTTACCGGACGCGAAGTCGCTGCGGTCGGCGGTTGCTCGCTATGGCGCAGCACATCAGTTCTGGTCACGACCGGACCGTCGGCGGACACCGAAGCTAGGTCGACGCCAAGATCCTTGGCGAGCTTTCGTACCGGCGGTTTCGCCAACACCCGAACCGAACTGGCCGAAACCGACTGGGTCCTGCCGGTGCGGGTTCGGCGCTTACGTTCGCTCGGCCCATAGCCGACCAGCACGGCCGGCGGCTTGGCGGGCGCTGGCTCTTCGACAACGGACTTGACCGACTCGAGCGCCGCGCCTTCAGCAGACGCATCTTCACCGGCCGAGTCCTCACTGGCCGAGTCTTCACTGGCCGAACCGATCCGCACAATCGCCGTCCCGACGGCCACGGTCTGACCCTCGGAGACCAACAGTTCGGCTACTCGGCCGGCATAAGGACTCGGCAGTTCGACGATCGATTTGGCTGTTTCGATATCAACCAACACGTCGTTGATCTTCACCTCGTCACCAACCGCCACCCGCCAAGTGACAATCTCGGCTTCGGTCAGGCCCTCGCCAACATCAGGCAAACGAAACTCGCTCATCAGAACTCCTTCGCCGAGTCGACCGCATCGAGCACTCGCTCAACACTGGGAAGGTGATCGTGCTCGACCCGACATGGCGGGTACGGCAGGTCGTAGCCGGTCACTCGTTGCACCGGAGCCTCCAGCGAGTAGAAGCATTCTTGAGTGATCCGCGCCGCCAGTTCGGCACCGAGCCCCAGCGTTTTGGCGGCCTCGTGGACCACCACGGCGCGCCCCGTTCGGCGCACCGACTCATAGACCGGTTCCAGATCAAGCGGAGACAACGTTCTCAGGTCGATCACTTCGAGTGAGTCTTCGGTCTCCTCTGCCGCCTGCAGGCAGGTCTTCACCGTCGGCCCATACGCCAAGACCGTCACGTCATCGCCGGCTCGAACCACCCGACTTTCGTGTAGTCCAAGGGCTGGCTCGTCGGTGATGGTCGCCGAATCCCAGTACCGCTGTTTCGGTTCGAGGAAAACGATCGGGTCGTCGGCGGCAATCGCCTGCTGAATCATCCAGTAGGCGTCGTTCGCGTTCGACGGGGACACGACCTTCAACCCGGCCGTCATCACGAACTGGGCTTCGGGGCTTTCGGAGTGGTGTTCCACCGCGCCGATGCCGCCGCCGAACGGAATCCGGATCACCATTGGTACCGAAACCAGGCCTTCGCTGCGGGCGCGCAACCGAGCCACCTGGCTGACGATCTGGTCGTAGGCCGGGTAGACGAAACCGTCGAACTGAATCTCAACGACCGGCCGAAACCCGCGATAGGTGAGCCCGACCGAGGCGCCGACTAGGGCCGACTCTGCAAGTGGGGTGTCCATTACGCGGTGCTCGCCGAAGTCTTTTTGTAGCCCGTCAGTGACCCGAAAGACTCCGCCGAGTCGGCCGATGTCCTCGCCGAGCAGCACCACTTTCGGGTCTGCCTCCATCGCCGCTCTAAGACCGGCGTTCAACGCCTTTGCGATGCTCAACTCCATGACGCGACCTCCTGACTCTGGGCAATGAGTTCATCGGGTTCTTCGGCGTAAACGTGCGCGAACAGGTCCGCCAAATCCGGGTCGGGCAGGTTCTGGCACACCTCGCGCAAGTGTTCGCCCAACTGCTCGGCTTCGGCCTGAACCGCCTCGTCGAAATCGGCGAAGCCCGAGTCGATTTCACTCAGGTGAAGCCGCAAGCGCAGCAGCGGATCCCGCGCGGCCCAATCGTCGCCCTCGTGACGGTCGCGGTACCTGCTCGGATCGTCAGAGGTGGTGTGCGCCCCCATCCGGTAGGTGATTGCCTCGATCA
>JAKPAQ010000334.1 GCA_029779385.1 Actinomycetes bacterium
GATCGGCTGAGGCGCGCGAACCCGCGCGACCCGAAGCGCGGCATCTAACCTTTCCCCCACCGTTTGCCCTGAGCCTGTCGAAGGGCTGCCCTTCATCTGTTCACTCAAGCGGAAGAACAGGGCTTCGACAGGCTCAGCCCGAGCGGGGTTCTAGACGCCTGCCACTAAGGACCGGGCGGCTGACACAATGCGCCCGGCGCGCCCTTGCCCCCAAAAGAAAAGGGCGGGTCTTTCGACCCGCCCTTCCTTTTTCCAGTTCGTGATCTGGAAGATCAGAACTTGACCTTCGCGCTGATCGCGTAACGACGACCCAGCGAGTCATACGTCGACGGATAAACGTTGCCGCTGTTGAACGACGTCGAACCAATCGTGCTGCCAACAAGCGTCGGCTTGCTGTCGAGCAGGTTGGTGACCGTCGCGGTCAGCGTCAGGTTGTCGGTGACGTTGAAGCGGGTTGCGAGGTCGAAGTAGCTCTTCGCCTTGATGTGACGGAATGCCGGGTTCACCATGCAACCGCCGGCATCGACGCCGTTCGGATCCGGGCAATCCGCACCTGCAGCAACTGCGGCTGCGAGATCGTCAGCCAACTGCTGCGGTTCGAAGTCCATCTTCGACATCCAGCGCCACAGGAGCGACACGTCAACCTTTTCAAAGCCGAGCGTGAACCGCGTCGAGGTCTGGAATTCCGGCTGCATCGAACCTGTGAACGAGCAGTTGACGCTGTAGAAGCCAACGCATTCGCGGTCGAGGCTCGACGGCGTTGCCTTGAACTTCTGCGAGCGCGTCCAGTTGCCGACAAAGCCAACCGACAGGTCAGCAAAGCCGAGATCGCCCTTCCAGTTGGCAATCATGTCGACGCCGTTGGTCTTCAGAACACCGAGGTTGCTGAGGACGCCCGAGAGGCCCGGCGTGTTCGACGGATCGCCGTCAAGACCACCGGTGACCGGGTTACGACGAATGACGGTGCAGTTCGGATCGGTTGCCGAAGCAGCCGAGACGTTACCGAAGCAAGCCGAGATCAGATCGCCCGGAAGCGGAGTGCCGATTTCACCCTTCACCTTGATGTTGTAATAATCGACCGAGATCGAGAAATTACGGATGAAGTCCGGACGCCACACCGCACCAACGGTCCAGGTGTCAGCCTTTTCAGGACCAACGGTCAGACTGCCGCCCGTCGTAATGTTGGCCTGAGCCGCCGTCGGGTTGAGGATGCTGCCGATCGTGCCAGCCGGAGCGCCCTGCGCAATGCAGACCGCACGGAGGTTGGCGTTAGCGACAGGCACAGTGCCAGCGCAGGGATCAACACCAAGGTTGGTGAGGCCCGTCGTGTTCGGCGTGAAGAGTTCCGAGATGTTCGGCGCACGCACAGCGCGGCTGAAGTTACCACGGATCTTCAGGCTCTGCGTCGGCTCCCATGAACCGCCAGCCTTCCAGGTGGTGGTGTTGTAGCCCGGGCTACCA
>JAKPAQ010000339.1 GCA_029779385.1 Actinomycetes bacterium
CCACTTGGTCTTCGGCACGAAGAAACCGTCGAGCAGTTCGTCCGCGGTGACCGTGTGGCGCGGAGTGGCGCAGGTGTAGCCGGCGCCCGCGTTCAGGTTGATGTAGCGGCAGTTGCCGGTTGCCGGCGGCAGGAACGGATTGAAGTTTCCTTCGGTTGGCGTGATCGTCGACTGCACTGTCGTGGTGCTGTCTACCCGGAACTGGTACGGCACGAGTTCGCCGGCCGTGTACGGGTTCGTGGCGAGGTTTCGGCCCGTGTCGGTGCGCGAACCAACGATCTTGGCGCTCAACGGCGTGGTGGCCACGAGGTTCGCGGTGAACTGGCTGACGCGCCCGTCTGCGGCGGTGAACGCGGCTTGGACGCTATAAGTTCCGCTGGTTCCGCTCGGGACGGTGACGGGCACTTGAACGGTCACCGATTCACCGGGGGCGAGGTTCGTCACCGGCACTGAACCGGCAGCCCAACCGCTCGGGGCGAAAAACGAGACACTGCCGGTGATGGCGGTCGTTTCTTGGTTCGTGATCGTCACGGTCACGTTGGTCGTCGCACCCGGTGCGACTGCCTGGTCGGCGACCGCGAGCGGGGCGCAAACATAGTTGAGCCACGCGTCGTCGAACGTGCTGTACTGCATGTCGTTGACCGAACTGCGCTCCCACAGCACCCCGAACTTGCCGTCGCCGATTCGGGTTGCGATCGAATACGCGAACGACCCGGAGTCGATCGTGCGAAGGCCCGGCCAAGTGACGCCGTCGTCGCAGGACACGCGTGCGGCGCCGTTGATGCGGTTCGTGTTTGCGCCGTTGTTGGAGTTGGTGAACAGCAACTTCTTGGCGTTCGTGCTGCCTTGGGCGGCGTCGGGGAACATCCGCGTCAGCGAGGCGTTGTTCCTCGGGTCTGGCATTTGCGACTCGGACGTGACCGCGCCGTAACTGGTGCCGCCATTGGTGGAGATGGCGACTTTGCGTAGCAGTCCGCTACCGCCGTCTCTGGAGTTGAGCATGACTCGGCCGTCGGAAAGTTCGACGGACTTGTTCTCGTCCATGTTGGTGCCGACGAATTGGCCGCGCTGCCAGGTGGTGCCATGGTCGTCGGAGTACACCGAATACGCCTGGGTCGCGTTGGTGATGCCGGATTGGCGAACCACGCCCGCGTACTGCTGGATTAGTCGGCCGGCGTTCGCCCCGTAGCGAAGTTGGATACCCGCACCCGAGGTCGCGAAGTTGCCTTTCACGTCGCCTTGGTTCGGGATAATCGTGCCGCCGACTGCCGGTTTGGTGACGTTGGTGATGAGCCGTGGCGTGCTCCAGGTGAGGCCGCCGTCGTCGGACCGCACCACCGCGGAGCTGAGGATGTTGCGCGCAGAGTCGTCGTTGCCCCAAGTGCTGTTTTGGAAGCTGACGTCTTTGGAGTAGACGAAGAAGTTGAATATGGCGCCGGTGTCACGGTCGACGACGTAGCTGGGGTCAGAGTAACCGTGTTTGGGGCTGCTGGTTTTGCCGGCCGCCACGACCGTCATCGGCCCCCACGTTTGACCGTTGTCGGTGGAGCGGCGTTGGACGATCGAGTTCGGGTTTGGCGAGTCCGCGGCGCTGCCGGGGCGGGCGTCCCACGACGCGAGCACGACCCCGTTGCCGAGGTACGCCAGCGCGGGGATCCGGTAGAAGTAATTCTCCGCGGTCCGGTCGGCGGCGATATTCATGGACGTGAACGTGCCCGGCCCTGCGGTCGGATCAGTCAGGTATGGCGGGGTCGGGACGGAGTTCGCGCTGCCGGAGAGAGCGACGAACGCGCCGGTGGCCACGAGTGCGGCGGCGATGCCTGCGACGACGCGACTGCGTCTAGTCAGTTTGAACACTTGTTACCTCCTTCGACGAGTCCGATCTCGCTTGGCCGGTTGCGGCTTCTCGATTGTGTTGGCGCCACGGTCTAGTCCACCGATCCGGTGATGTTTTCGGTCAGCACACCGGTGGCCACGGCTTGGCCGGCCGACACGGTGCTGAACTTCAGGGTGCCGGTGAACGCGTTGGCGCTCGGCGGGTTGGTGGCCGAACTCGATAGCGGCCCGGCGTGGGGGCGGAACCGGACGCTGAAGTCGTTCGTGAGCGGCGACGGCGACCACGGCGAGGTGAACAGCACCACCCCGTTGGGCGAGTTGTTGCCGCTGGTGGTGCCGTTTCGTCCGCCCTGCGGCGAGAATCCGGCCGCCTTGGTGACGAACGTGTACGTCCAGGTGGCGCCGGTGTCTTCGTCGCCGACGTTGCTCTGCTGCCAATCTGGGTGCAGCAGTTCGATGAACGGTTTGGGCGACCAGCGGCCGTCGTCGTTTTTGGTCATGGTGCAGGTGGCGGTGATCGCGCCGGTGGACGTCCAGCCGTCGACTTCGATGGTCCCGGCGGCGAAGTAGCGCCGGTTCTGGCCGACGTTGATGCCGGCGGTGGGGTGTTCGAACCGTTCGATCCGGCGGTCTTGGACGTTCAGTTCGGACGGCTGGGCGTGGGCGACGGTCCCGCCGATGAAAACGCCGAGTTCGTTGTCGGCTTGGACGGTCCCGTCGAGCACGAACGAGTTGCCGCCCCACCGGTTGAACGGGACTGCGTTCGAGTCGTTGAAGGCGATCGTCCCGGTGACGACGCTCGAGCCGACCAAGAGCATCGGTTGGACGTAAGTTTGGCTCCAGGCGCCACCAGTTTGGCTGGGCGCCCCGGACTTCACCCAGCCGGTGAGGTCGGGGTAGGTGGGGGCGGCGTCGTGGGGCGCGGCGGCCGGCACCCGCAGCGTCATGATCACGTTCGTGGCGGCCATCGCACCGGCGTTGACGACCTGCAGTTCGAAGTTCACGCCGGTCGGGTTCGTCGGCGACAGGTAGGCGCCCGACGAGGTGACTTGCAGCCCGCCCGAGGCCGCATACGCCGGGGCGGCGGTGATCAGGGTGATCGCCGGCACCGCCCAAGCGGCAGCGCGCACGACGGATCGACGACTTGGCCCCCTGCTTGTGCCTTGCGGCGGCGCTTCGGCGATGGTGCTTTTCCTGATCTGTTCGAGTGCGTGACTGACGCCAAGATTCTGGGACGGTTGTTACTGGAGTGAATCTACCGCAGGTCCGACCGATTGTGCGCCGAAGGCCTAGTGGCTTTCAGCGCAGTAGCCAAACTACTCAGGTGCCAGCGGTGAGCGTTCGGCTAAACGCTCCAGCACTTCGAGTCACACCAACGGATGTGGTTGTGAATGTAAGCGTCCCGGTAAACGCATTCTGGCTACCTAATAAGTCGAATAGGTCCCAGGTCGCCGAAGCGTTTGGCCAGAAGAGCACACTGAATCGCGCCGGGTTCGCCGCCGTCCACGGCTGGGTGGCGGTGGTGAACGGAAGGTATGAGGTCGGGCCGATCGGGCCTGGCCCCCCGTTGGTCGTGGGCGCGTAGGCGGCCGCGATCGTTTCGAACGTCCACGTTCGGACTCCGCCGGATACGGTCATCGAGCCGACTTGCTGCCAGTCGCTGTGAAGGGTTGCGATCCGGGGCGCAAGATTCCACCGACCGCTAGCATTCACCGTCATGGTGACCACGGCAGTGATCTTCGTGATCGAAGTGTTGCCGCTAAGTACCGGATTCGCGGCATACCAGCGACGATGGTCACCAATGTCAGACCAGTACGTGCCAAGCCACCGTTCAACATAGTACGGGCCTGCTCCCGGGCCGGCCGCCGACGTCGCACCGAGCGTCGAGCCGGTCGCCGCTGCGATCGAGCCGGGTACGAAGATCGCCGAAATCTGGTTGCTGGCGTTGATCGTCCCGCCGAGGGTGAACCCGTTTCCGCGCCAACGATCAAACGGCGTACTGGCCAGATCGGTGAACGTGATCGTGCCGCTGACGTTTTCGGTACCGAGCGCCTGCGAAGTCCGGACGAATGTTTGGACCCAGGCAGTGCCGGTCCCGCCTGGTTGAGTGGCGAATCCCGACAAGGTCCAACCTGCCGGCGCGGTGAACACCGGCGCGGTCGAGTGCGGCGCGGCCGGCGAAACGCTCAACGTCATCGTCAGGTTGTTCGCGGGTTGCGCCCCGGTGACGACGACCGCGAGGTTGAAGTTGACGACGGTCGGGTTCGCCCCAGAGGACGCATATCCGCCAGTCGCGGTCACGTGCAATTCTGTCGAGGCGGCCGCTGCGGGAGCGGCGGTCATGAGCGTCACCGCAGGTACGGTCCAGGCGACTGCTGCGGCACCACGAACGACGGTTCGCCGGCTCAAGTTGCCAGGCTTCGCCGCGCGACTTTCGTCTGCGTTTTCGTTCATCAGTTCCTCCGAGATAAGTCGATTTTTCCCCAAGGTCGAACTCGACCCCACGCGATCCTAGCAACAAACAGAGTATTTCCTCACCCTGGTTCAGGATTCGATACCGAGCGCTCGCGTGGACCTCACGTCCGCTCCTACCTTGGCCAGGGGTGTTCTTTACCTGTTGCACAGATTGTAGCTCCAGGTTCATCTCGCGCCGCCACTCGCCCCTGTTTCATCTCTCGATCACACCTGTCATGGCGCCCGATGATCGTCATGACGATCATCGGGCGCCATTAAGAGATGCTGGATCTGTGCGCGGAATCGGTAGCCGCCTCGATTCGCTGAGCGAAAGACGTTACCTACGCGTTCCAGTCCCACGCT
>JAKPAQ010000351.1 GCA_029779385.1 Actinomycetes bacterium
CCGACTGCCAAACATCGCGCATGTGACCTTCCCTGGCTGCGAAGGCGACGCCTTGTTGATGCTCCTAGATGCTCAAGGGGTGCAGGTTTCGACCGGTTCGGCTTGTCAGGCTGGGGTCCCGCAGCCGAGTCACGTCCTGCTGGCCATGGGATTTGGTGATGCGGCCGCGCGCGGTTCGCTTCGGTTCAGTCTTGGCCACACGTCGACGCAAGCAGATGTTGATCGACTAATCGAATTGCTGCCGGCGGTGTGTGAACGTGCCCGCGCGGCCGGACTCGTACGGAGCAGAACATCATGAGAGTTATTGCAGCGATGTCTGGCGGCGTGGATTCGGCGGTTGCGGCCGCGCGAGCGGTCGAAGCCGGCCATGAGGTCACCGGGGTGCACCTCGCGTTGAGTCGTAACCCGAAGTCCTATCGAACCGGCGCGCGTGGGTGCTGTTCGATCGAGGACGCGGGCGATGCCCGTCGCGCCGCGGACGCGATCGGTATTCCGTTCTTCGTTTGGGACATGAGCGATGAGTTCGCCGACGAAGTCGTCGACGACTTCATCGCCGAGTACACCGCCGGGCGGACTCCCAATCCGTGTCTGCGTTGCAACGAGAAGATCAAGTTTGCGGCCGTGCTCGATCGGGCGCTGGCTCTTGGTTTTGATGGCGTGGTCACCGGCCATTACGCCCGACTAGTTGAAAACGACGGCGTCGTCGAAATGCACCGAGCCGAGGATCATGGCAAAGACCAGTCCTATGTCCTTGGCGTGCTCACTCAAGATCAGTTGCGTCGCTCGCTGTTCCCGCTTGGCGACGACCCCAAGACGACGGTTCGAGCCGAGGCCGCGCAACGTGGACTGCAAGTGGCGAACAAGCCAGATAGCCACGACATTTGTTTTATTTCAGACGGCGACAATGCTGGCTGGTTGGAAGACAAGCTCGGCGCCCAGCCCGGCCCGATCGTCGACGAAACCGGCGCCGAAGTCGGCAGCCATTCGGGCGCGTTCGCGTTCACGATCGGTCAGCGCCGTGGCCTTCGCTTGGGTGTGCCGGCCGACGACGGCAAGCCGCGCTATGTGCTCGACATTGAGCCGGTCACTCGCACCGTCACCGTCGGCCCGCGCGAACGCTTGGCGATCAGCCGGATCGAGGCGATAAAACCGCTGTGGTGTGGTGAGGCGCCGACCACTGAACTCGACTGCACCGTCCAACTGCGAGCCCACGGCAGTGAACATCGCGCGCGGGTCACGGTCGACGGAGACCAGGTCATCGTCGAATTGCACGACCCAGCCGAAGGCATCGCGCCCGGTCAGGCCTGCGTAATTTACGACCGGACTCGCGTGGTTGGCTCGGCGACGATTGCGCGAACTGCCTGGGTCGAGCCGGTTGGGTCCGCTAACTGAGTCGCCGCGCTCGGAATGACCGATCAACGGCGCGTGTTGAATCAAGCGTGACCATCGCTTCCTCGCTCGTGATCGGGGCGGGACAGGCCGGCTTGTCGGCGGCCTTTCACCTCGAGCGCCTCGGCATCGACCACGTCGTGCTGGACGCAAATGCTTCGGCAGGTGGCGCCTGGCAACACCGCTGGGACGCGCTGACGATGGCCGATGTCCACCGGGTGGCCGATCTGCCCGACCAAGAACTGCCAGCGGCAATCGGCCCAGAGCGCGCCAATGAGTTTGTGCCGAGCTACTTCGCTGACTACGAAGCCGAGCACCAACTGTCGGTCCTTCGGCCGGTCGAGGTTGACTCAGTTGTCGATGAGGCCGGACTTTTGCGAGTGCGTGCAGTTGACGGACGCAGTTGGCTAACGCGCACCCTAGTCAACGCGACCGGCACGTGGGGCCGGCCGTTCATTCCGTACTACCCGGGTCAGGAAACGTTCGCCGGTCGCCAACTGCACACCGTCGACTACCCGGGCCCGGGGCAGTTCGCGGGCAAACGGGTGCTGGTTGTCGGGGGAGGGGCATCTGCGGTGCAGTTCCTCGGGGCGCTTCGCCCGATCACCGACACGATCTGGGTAACCCGACGCGAGCCCGTGTGGCGCACTGGCGGTTTCGGTGAAGTCGAAGGCCGCGAGGCGGTAGCCAAAGTTGAAGAGCGGGTGCGAGAAGGTCTGCCGCCCCAAAGCGTGGTCAGTGTCACTGGTCTGATGCTTCGCCCCCAAGAAGCCGAGGCCGAGCGGCTAGGCGCGTACCAGCGCCGGCCAATGTTCAGCCAGATCGAGCCGACCGGGGTGCGTTGGGCAGACGGCACTTTCGAACAGGTAGACGTGATCTTGTGGGCTACCGGTTTTAGGCCAGATGTGGACCATCTGGCGGCGTTGAAACTGCGCTCGCCCCACGGTGGAATTCAACTCGGTTCGACCTTTTTGACCGCGACCCAGTCGGTGGCCGATCCGCGGGTCCAGTTGGTCGGCTACGGTCCATCGGCCTCGACGATCGGGGCGAACCGTGCCGGTCGAGTTGCCGCTCGGGCAGTGTCGCGCTGGCTGGCTGGTCAGTCGACAGCAGAGGCGGCCAATTCCTAAAGCTCGTGCTCAAACACGAGGTCATCCTCGGTCTGATCGCCGACGATGAACTTTCGATCGCCGATGACCTTGAAACCGTGTTTGGCGTAGAAACGTTGGGCGCGCTCATTCATTCCGTTGACGCCCAACCAAACGCTCTTGGCGCCGCGACTCTTGGCGCGTCCGAGAACTTCGGCCATCAGTTGTCCGGTGATGCCTGTCCCGTGAGCCGATGGGTCGGCGTAGCACTTACTCAGTTCGACAGTGGGGCGGTTTTTGACGAGTTCACCGATGTGCGCATCGTATGGTTCGCGATCGAATGTCAGCGTGTAGCCGACTAGCTTTCCGTCAGACTCGGCCACGAGGATCTCGGCGTTCTCGTCGGCCAAGAATGCTTCAAAGTTCTTCGCCGCAAGGTGCTGCGCCACGAACGCCGCCATATCTTCGGCCGGCATCTGTGGCGGGCAGGCAAGCGGGAAAGTCCGGGCCGCCAACTCGACGAGAGCGGCCAGATCATCGGTAGCGGCAAGGCGAATCAACACCTGACGATTCTGACCGATCGACTGGGCGCGAAGATGGATGGGTGCAAGCAACAGGGATCGGTTCGATGCCGGGCGACGACTTCGACTCGGTGGCTCGCTTCGTAATCGACACCTTTGGTGATGGCGGAATCGTCTTTGTGCCGGAGTTGCCTGACCGGGGTGCGCCGGCGGCGATGATCGGTCGGACGTTGGGGATTGTTCCGCTGCCGATCGATTTGCAGCCTGCCGGCTGGCGGTTGGCTCCGGGCGAGGGAATCGACCAGCGCCGCTCCCGCTCCTTGCTAGCCCAAGATCTTGACCGGCTAGAGGAACTGGCCGACGGGCTCGAGGTCACGATCAAGCAGCAGTTCGCCGGACCGCTGACGCTGGCCGCCACCGTAGAGCGTCCCCGCGGCGACAAACTGTTAGCCGATCATGGCGCGCGCCGCGAACTTGGCGAGGCGCTCGCGGCAGGCCTGAGTGACCACTTAGTCGACCTCAATCGGCGATTCGGCCAAGCCGACTTGATCGTGCAGATCGACGAACCAGCGATATCGGCAGTGTTGGCCGGTTCGGTGCCGACCGCGAGTGGGTTTGGCAAACATCGCACCATCGAGCCGCCCGAGGCCGACGTGCTGCTCGGCCAACTCGTTTCAGTGGTTCACGCTGCGGGGGCGACCGCAGTTCTGCACTCCTGCGCGCCCGTCGTGCCGGTCGGGCTGATCGCCGGTGCCGGCTTCGACGCGATCTCGTTCGATCTGAAATTGGCGCAGTTCGCCGACGAATGGGCCGAGGTCTTTGAGGCCGGAACTGACCTGTGGTTCGGTGGCGGTACTGCCGGCCAGATCGAAGAGTTCATGGATCGGCTCGGCTTTGGGATCGACGTGTTCGCAGGTCGATCGGTCGCCACCCCGGCTTGTGGGCTGGCCAACCGCACGCCGCCAACC
>JAKPAQ010000363.1 GCA_029779385.1 Actinomycetes bacterium
TGGGCTGGCCACCGGCAGGTCGGCTTACCAGTCGTAGAACGAGGTCATCGCGCCACCGAGCAGGTGGGTGAACCGCGCACCGACCGCGTGCGAAACCATCGACATCGCCGGGATCGGACTGAACGTCGCGATCCGGTCGGGGCCGTGCTCCTTGATCGTGTGAACTTGGGCGGCCGCGGTCATCTCGATCGATTCGTTCCAGTTCGAGCGGACGAAGCCGCCCTTACCGCGCGCCTGCTGGTAGCGGCGACGGCGCTCTGGATCGCTGACTACGTCGGCCCACGCGAGCACCGGGTCGCCGAGGCGTTTCTTCGCCTCGCGGTACATCTCCAACAAGACACCGCGGACGTACGGGTAACGCACCCGCGTCGGCGAGTAGGTGTACCAAGAGAAGGCGGCGCCGCGAGGGCAGCCGCGAGGCTCATACTCGGGGCTGTCTGGCCCGACCGACGGATAGTCGGTCTGCTGGGACTCCCAGGTGATGATGCCGTCTTTTACGTAGACCTTCCACGAGCATGAACCAGTGCAGTTCACGCCGTGGGTGGAACGCACGACTTTGTCGTGACTCCAGCGGTCTCGATAGAAGACATCGCCCTGTCGCCCCCCTTCGCGGAAGACGGCACGGCCGTCGTCGGTTTCATCCCATCGTGTGAAGAAGCGGCCTGCCTTGAGCAGTGCGTCAGCAGCCGGTCCATCGAGCCCAGTCGACATGCTCCCAACCAACCGCTAAAGGGGGGTCATGCGCAAGCAAGGCAAACCTGATCTGCGCGGGTGTCATGATGGTCAGGTGACGACGCTTCAGGCGATCTTGTTGGCCGGTGGTCGAGCCCAACGAATGGGCGGCCGCGACAAGATGCTTTTGCAGGTGCGTGGACAATCATTACTTCAACACGCAGTTGCATCCGTAGCAAGCGCAAGCCAAGTCGCAATCGTCGGTCCAGCGCGAGCCGTAAAACTCGATCGAGAAGTCATTTGGACGCGTGAGGAACCGCAGTTTTCGGGCCCCGCCGCCGCGATCGCCGCCGGTTTCGATGCCCTAAATCTCGGGCGTGGCGACGAGGTTGTGATCCTCCCCACTGACTTGGTCAATCCGGCCGAACTTGTCGCCGCACTTTTGGGCGCCGAAGCTAACTGTGTTGCCACGGATCCGGCCGGGTTTAGACAATGGGCCTGCTGCCGCCTCGTCGCCGAAGATTTAGCCGCCGCAATCGCCCAAGTAGACGACCTGGCCAATGCTTCAATCCGACAGCTACTCAACCCAATTGACCTAACCGAAATCCAAGTGTCTGGCCGGGTATGCACCGACCTTGACACCGAAGAAGATGCAAAGGAATACGCCGATGAGCAACGATGAAATCCTCGCCAACTGGTGGAAGGTACTGACCGCCGAACTTGGCATCGAAACTGACGCCGACCCGCAAGCACTGCTTGATCTGGCTGGCACGGCCGCGCATTCGATCGTGCGCCCGGCCGCACCATTGACGACCTTCCTCGTCGGTTATGCCGCCGGTCTGGCCGGCACCGACTCCAAGGGCCTTGCCGACCTGATCGACTTGGCCGAAAAGGCCGCCGAGGACTTTGAGTGAGCGAACCTTCTTGGGACCAAGCCCGCGAACTCGCCCGCGAGGCCGCACCGACTGCGGCCAGCGACCTGACCGAGCTGGTTAGTGCGCTCGGGGCAACGGCCGCAGTTGACCTGCTCGCGCTCGCGCCGATGCCGCACGCGCCGACTTCGGCGATGGACGGCTGGGCGGTGGCCGGCAAAGGTCCTTGGCGACTCGAATCATCGACCGGTCCACTGCTGGCTGGAACTGCCCGAGTTATCGTCACCGGCGGCGTCCCGCCTGCCGGTTGCACTGCCGTCCTGCAGAGCGAACACGGCGAAGTTGTTGACGGTGTCTTGGTGGGGCCCACCCCCGAGCCGAACCGTCACATCCGCCCGGCCGGCCAGGAGGCAAAAACCGGTGACGTACTCGTGTCGACCGGCAAGGTCTTGACACCGACGGACCTGGCGCTGATCGCCAACACCGGCCACGACACGGTCGAGGTTCGCCACCGGCCCCGCATTCGCCTCGTCGTCACCGGCGACGAGCTTTTGGCTGCCGGCCTGCCCGTGCCTGGTCGCGTGCGTGACGTGATGACCCCGATGCTGCCGCCGGTGCTGACCGCGTTGGGGGCGTCGATCGAGTCGGTCGTCCGGGTCGGCGACGACGCTCAACTCGTGGCCGACGCGGCCGCCGGAACCGGCTTCGACCTACTGGTCAGCGCCGGCGGCACTGGCCGATCCGCAGTCGATCCGATTGGCCAAGCCTGGGACCTACTCGGTGCCGATATTCGTTTCCGCGGGGTGGATATGAAGCCAGGTCACCCGGTTTCGTTGGCTGTCTTGGCTGATCGACGACCTTGGCTGGCTTTGCCGGGAAATCCGCTGGCGGCGGTGTTGACTGCACTGTCTTTCGTCCCGGCACTCATTGCCGGCCACACCGGTAGACCGATTCCGCGACCGCTCGAATTCACCGCAGGCAGCGACTTTGTAG
>JAKPAQ010000407.1 GCA_029779385.1 Actinomycetes bacterium
CTTGAGCCGATTCGAGGTAGACCGTGTCCGCGACCACGAGCAACGAGACTGGCACCGAGGCGCCGTTCGGGCCAAGTACCGAGACCAACTCAAGTCGCGCCTCTTGGCCGAAACTCTGACTTAGAACGTCAACGAATCCCGGCCCACCGTCAGCAATCGGCACCAGCACCAACTCGTCGTCAGGTGCGGTCCGCCGCCAGCCCGCCGCGATCGCGTCGGCCGCCTCAGGCGCGCTGAGAGTGCCGGCGAACTTGTCAGGCGCGACGATGATCCTCACGTCAGTTGGCTAATGCCTTCTCGGCGGCCGCGAGCAGCACGCAGGTGGCTAGGCCTTCCATCGCTTGGGCGAGTTCATCTAGTGGCGGGAAGGACGGCGCGATCCGGATATTGCGGTCGCGTGGGTCTTTGCCGTACGGGAAGGATGCACCCGCCGGAGTCAGCGCGATCCCGGCCTCCTTGGCCAACTGAACGACCCGCGTGGCAGTGCCGTCGACGACGTCGAGGCTGACGAAGTAACCGCCCTTTGGCTCGGTCCACGTGGCAACCCCGTGCGGGCCGAGTCGGTTGGTCAAGATCTCCAACACGGTGGCGAACTTGGGCGCCAAAATTTCGCGGTGCTGAGCCATCAGCTCAAGCACACCGTCTGCGTCACCGAGGAAGTTCACGTGGCGGGCCTGGTTGACTTTGTCGGGGCCAATCGTCCTAAAGGCGATATGGGACAGGTACCAGGCCACGTTTTCGGCCGAGCCGCCGAGGAAACTCACGCCGGCACCGGCGTGGGTGACTTTGGAAGTCGACCCGAAAACCAACGGCCGGTTCGGGTTCCCAGCCACCGAGCACAGGCCGAGGATGTCGGCGGTCTTGACGTGCTCGTCGGTCAGATCGTGAACGGCGTAGGCGTTGTCCCAGTAGATGCGAAAATCGTCGGCGGCCGTCTGCAGCGAAGCCAACTCGGCGGCCACTTCGGCACTGACGATCGCACCGGTCGGGTTCGAGTAGGTGGGCACGAGCCAAATCCCTTTGACTGCCGGGTCACTCGCGTGTTCGCGAACCGCGGCCATGTCTGGGCCGTCGTCGAGCATGTCGATGGTGATCATCTCGATACCGAGGTGGGCGCAGATCGCGAAGTGGCGGTCATAGCCGGGCGACGGGCACAAGAACTTGATCTTGGATTTGCCCCACGGCTCGGCCGAATCGACCGTGCCATGCAGCAACGCGAACACGATTGAGTCGTGCATCATCGACAAACTGGCGTTGTTTCCGGCGACCAACTGATCCACTGGCACGTTCAGCAGATCGGCGAAGATCGCGCGCAGCGAAGCCAGTCCGGTCGTGCCGCCGTAGTTGCGCACGTCAACCCCATCGACGACATGGTCGGCAAGCGGCGCCGAAAGCAACTCATTTGACAGGTCGAGTTGGGCCGCCGAGGGCTTGCCCCGGGTGATGTCCAACTTCAAACCAGCAGCCTTCAAGTCGGCGTAAGCCTGCTGCTGCTCGGTCAAGAATGCGTCAAGTTGCTCGCGAGAAAGTGCGTCAATGGTCACGGTCTAAAACTACCGCCGAACAGGTCTGCGACCGAGAGCACCCCGACCACGCAACGTTCAAGCTCGGCCGTCGAGCTCGGCCCTGATCTTGGCCAACTGATCCAGTCGAGTTTGCAGCGGCGGATGAGTAGACATCAGGTCGGCCATCGAAAACGAGTTGATCGCCGGGGCGATGAAGAACGCATTCATCGATTGCGCCGCTTTCAACTCCTCTTCTGGAACTTGATCCATCCCCCCAGAAATCTTTACCAAGGCCGAGGCGAGCTTCTCTGGTCGACCGATCAAATACGCGCCGGTTCGATCGGCGCTTAGCTCGCGATAGCGCGACAGCGCCCTAGTCAACAGCGAACTAACGAAGGTGACCGCAACACTCACCAAGATCACTACGAGGATGCTGGGCCCGTTGTTGTTGCGGCGCCCGCCGCCAAAGAACATCCCCCACCGGGTCAAGAAGCCGGCGAGCAGGCCGACCGAGGAGGCCACCGTCATCACCGAAACGTCGCGGTTTGCCACGTGGGCCAACTCGTGCGCCAAGACCGCTTCGAGTTCGTCGGCGTCGATCCGTTGCATGATCCCGGTGGTTACACACACGGCCGAATGGCTGGGCGAACGCCCGGTGGCGAAGGCGTTCGGGATATTAGTTTGAGCTACCGCGACTTTCGGTTTTGGCATTTCGGCCAGCGCGACCAGCCGGTCGATCATCGCGTGCAGTTCTGGGGCTTGTTCGGGCGTTACGACTTGTGCGCGCATCGATTTGAGCGCCAACGAGTCGGAGAAGAACCACTGCCCCCACGCCATCGACAAGGTGATCGCCAATGCGACCCAGATGCTGCCGACCAGCGAAATAAGCAGCGCCCCGAACGCAACGTAAAGCAGCGTCAGCCCCAAACTGACGCCGCCCATCCGGCGCTTCAACCCAGGGTCGCTGCGGTACTTCGTATGAGACATTTTCGCTTCCTTGTCAGGCTCTTGTCGCGATGGCCCAACCCTAGCGAT
>JAKPAQ010000421.1 GCA_029779385.1 Actinomycetes bacterium
GCGGCCGGGTGTCGGTCGGCGTCGGATTCGGTTGGAACACAGACGAACTGCAGGACCACAACGTCCCACCGGCCCGGCGGCGCACCATGCTCCGCGAGTACCTGGAGGCGATGCGCGCGCTCTGGACTCAGGAAGAAGCCGAGTACGACGGCGAATTCGTGAAGTTCGGTCCGTCGTGGGCGTGGCCGAAGCCGGTGCAGTCGCACGTGCCGATCCTCGTCGGTGCCGCCGGCACCGAGAAGAACTTCAAGTGGATCGCCAAGTCGGCCGACGGCTGGATCACCACGCCGCGCGACTTCGACATCGACGAACCGGTCAAGCTGCTGCAGGACACCTGGGCCGCCGCCGGGCGCTCGGGTGCGCCGACCATCGTCGCGCTGGACTTCAAGCCGGACGCCGACAAGTTGGCGCACTGGAAGAAGCTCGGTGTGACCGAGGTGCTGTTCGGGCTGCCGGACAGCGACGACGCCACCGTGTCGGCGTATGTCGAGAAGCTGGCGAAGAAGCTGAGCGACTTCGGGATCTGAGGATCTGTCGGCGCTTTGGCGTCGGCAGGTCCTCATCACACTCGATCTGCGGCGGTCAAGATTCCTTGACCGCCGCAGTTTTGTGCCAGATTTTCTGTCAGGGGGCGAGGGGCCGCCGCCATAGACTGACGGTCATGGGGTGGCTCTTTGACGGGTGGGGCCGTTGTCGATCCTGAAGATCCGCGGCACCAATCCGCTTACAGTCGTCGACGGCGGCCGTGACTTGCAGCGCAAGGCGCAAGACCTCGACGAGTTGATCGGTAAGCAGGTGCATGCCGTCCAGGAACTCGAGCAGGACTGGAAAGGCAAGGCAGCCAACGCCGCCCGCGGGCAGGCCTACCGGAATATCGAACACCAGCACCGCTTTCACGAGATCATCGATGCGATGGCGAATGCCATGATCGCCGGCGGCCAAACGCTGGCCACATTGCGCGACGCCCTGCTCAACTGGGTCAGCACGGTGTCCCAGATGTTCAACGTCGCCGACGACGGTGTCGTCACCACCCGTCCGCCACGGACCGGTGGGGCCTGGGACAACATCGCGGCCACCTTCACCAAATGCACCCAGAACATGATCAAGGCGTTCATGGACCAAGATCAGAACCTGGCCAACAGCCTCAAAACCATTGCGGGCGGCAACACTCCGGGCAACAACCCGAAACCAGTCCCGGGCTTTACCCCTGGCATCGACCCAGACGGTTTCAACAACGGTCAGATCGGGTTCGAGCAGACGATGGCCGGCTTCGGTGACCCGGCAACCGGTGCAGGCGGAGTGGGTGTACCCAATACGAATACGGACCTTTCAATCATGGGTATGACACCCGAAGGTCGTCTGTTCACCATCCAAGGCGATACCGGAAAGGGAATGAATCAAGACACCAAATCCGGTGGTCCAGGAACTCGTCCCACACGAGAGGAAGGCGGCGGCGGGAACAACAACATCATCTTCTGGAAGATGGACGACCATGGAAAATGGGTCGTGGACGAAGTGGTAAATGACCCGTTCAAACCGCTGAAGAGATCTGATGGCAGTGACGTCGACATCTCAACGATCCCGACGTCCACGTTCAACGCCAACGGCAAGATGTACGCCTCCGTTATGAATGTCAACCACTGGAACGGCGCCCCGGAAACGCGAC
>JAKPAQ010000424.1 GCA_029779385.1 Actinomycetes bacterium
CAGTGATTCCGCGGTTACGTCCAATTCGCCAAGCGGCCACCAACAATGCCGGGAAAATGAAATAGAACTGCTCCTCGACCGACAGTGACCAGGTGTGGAGCATGGCGTTGGTCTCGGCTGCCAAATCGAAGTATCCACCGCCGTCGAGGCTCAATTGGATATTCGCGAGAAAAATTGACGCGGCGAATGCGGTCCGCGCCGTCGACTGCTGCGGACCCAATGGACTGAGCACATACATCGACAGCACGACGGTGACCGTCGACAGCACCGCAAGTGCCGGCAGTAGCCGACGCATCCGGCGCGCATAGAACTGCCGGAATGAAACGCCGCCCGCGCTCAACTGCCGGTGCAGCATCGCCGTGATGACGAAGCCGGAAACCACGAAGAACACGTCGACACCGATATATCCGCCCGGAATCGGCAGGTGCCCGTGGTAGGCAACCACCAATGCCACCGCGATCGCCCGCAACCCCTGAATATCTGCCCGTTTCGGTGCAGTGGAAGCGGACCCAGCAGTTTCCCGGCCGACCAATTTCGCGACGCTCCCCTAACCTCGACTCCTCAGATTGTCGTGCTATTAATGGCAGTCCGACCGGCCATCCCGCACGCAAATCGCCGAACTGGGGCTGAGATCACTCCCTCCCGAGGTCTCTCACCGACGGCATTTGAATACCTGAGCGCGAGTGCGAAGTCACCACCTTGGCGCCCCCGTCGAAGCACCGCGCGGTGACCCGGGGCTGCCGTCACGCTGTATCGTGTCAATACGTGATCGAGGTCAAAAACATCGGCAAGACGTTTGCCGGCGCAGTGCCCGCGCTGGAAGACGTCAGCTTCTCGGCACCCACAGGCTCCGTATGTGCACTACTCGGCCACAATGGCGCAGGAAAGAGCACTACGGTCAAGATTTTATCGACTTTGCTGCAGCCCACCTCGGGGCAGGCGATCGTTGCCGGCTACGACGTTGTCAAGCAACCCGCCCAGGTGCGGCGCAACATCGGGGTCACCGCGCAAGACGCCGCGCTGGACTACCGCCTGACTGGCCGGGAAAATCTCATCTTGTTCTCCCGGCTGCACGGTATGACTCGTAAACAAGCCCGCACTAGGGCGGGCGAGCTGATCGAGCAGTTCGATATGGCGCATGCCGCCGACCGGGTTGTCTCCACCTACTCCGGCGGTATGCGCCGCCGCATCGATATCGCTATTTCGCTGGTAGTTCAGCCCAAGGTGCTATTTCTCGATGAGCCCACCACCGGCCTTGACCCCCGCAGTCGTCGTGATGTGTGGTCATTGGTGTCATCGTTGTCGGCACAAGACGTAACCATCCTGCTCACCACGCAGTATCTGGAAGAAGCCGATCTGCTCAGCGATTCGATCGTGATCCTCAACGGCGGCCAGGTCGTGGCCAGCGGAACGTCAGACGAACTTAAAACACTCGTCGGTACGAGCTACTGCGAAGTGACGACCATTACCCCGGCCGACCTGCAGCGCATCGCGCCCGCACTGGCCGATTTTGGCGAAGTGGAACTCGACGAGGAAGCGAGCACCATCTCGGTGCCGGCGGCGGACGGCGTGGCCACGCTGACCGAAGTCTTCCGGCGCATTGACCAACTGGACATCGAACTGGTCGATATTTCTCTGCGGAAGCCTTCATTGGACGAAGTCTTCTTCCATCTCACAGTCCCCACGGCCAGCGCGTGAGCGGATTGCTGGCTCTCACCGAGCGCGTCACCCGCGGCGCAGCACGCGATTTGGACGTCATATTCGCGGTGCTGGCACCCGTGGTCGGCGTGGCCGGGGCAACAGTAGCGCTTCGATCC
>JAKPAQ010000413.1 GCA_029779385.1 Actinomycetes bacterium
CGGTCGACGCTCAACGCTCAACGGTCGACGCTCGACGCTCAACGGTCGACGCTCAACGGTCGACGCTCAACGCTCAACGGTCGACGCTCGACGCTCAACGGTCGACGCTCGATGTACAACGAAAGCGGTTGTTGGACGTTGTGAGTTGGGCGTTTCGCGTTGAACGTTCTCGGCAAACGTCCAACTCCCAACTCTCGACTCCGCGCCCCTACCCCCATATTTGTCCCACCCCCTGGCGTATTGTGGCGGCATGAGATTCAAATACGCGGATTGGATTCGACATGATACCGACGAGATCGTGGCGGTTTTCGGGCAGGCAAAACTGGTGCGTCGACTTGACGGCAAGGCCGAACTGCGCGGCGGCACAGATGAGGACCGCGTCACCGCCAAGGAATGGATCGCCCTCTTCTGGCACGAGGCGGTGCTCGAGAAGTGGTGAAGCCGAACCAGCTCCGTTTCTGGCCTGACCCGCGGCCGGTCATTGACCGCTTGGGCGAAGCGTTCTTCCGCGAGTTGCCGGAGAGCCCCGGCGTCTATCTGATGTACGACGCCGGGGATGCGGTCTTGTACGTCGGGAAGGCGCGCAGTCTTCGACAGCGCCTCTCGAGCTACCGGGTGGCGAATCCGGATCGCCTGCCGCGTCGGCTCCTTCGCCTCTTGCACAGGATCGAACGAATCGCCTGGGAAATCTTTGAAGACGAGGCTGCGGCGCTCCGGCGCGAAGCGGAACTGCTTCTGTCACTCAAGCCCCGATTCAATCGCGCCGGCGTCTGGGCCAAAGCGCGCCGGTTTCTGGCTTGGCGCGTGCGCCCGGACGGACTCGAACTGGCCGTGACCGAGCAAGCCGAACCGGGCTGGCACTGCGTCGGCCCTTCCGGTTCTACCTTGACTCATATCCACCGCGCCCTGGTGCGCCTGCTCTGGCGCCAGTCGCAGCCGGGTCGCGGCCTGGCTGGCATGCCCGCCCGTTGGTTCGACGGCGCCCACGGGCCGCGGGCCCTCATCCCGCCGGGTTCAACGGCACCCGCAGACACCGGCACCCAGTTACTGGCGCTGTTGGTCGCCGGCGACTGCGAAGCCGCTCAACGCTGCCTGCTTCCCGCCAGCAGTCCCTTCGAACGTCTGGTTCTCGACGAAGACTGGAACTTGGTGAGCACACACTTCGCCCGCCAAGCGCAGCCTGAGCCTGCCTCATCAAACCTCGACTAACGTGATGTCCGGACGCTTTTCGAACAAAGC
>JAKPAQ010000415.1 GCA_029779385.1 Actinomycetes bacterium
CCACGAGCGTATTGGCCCAGTCGATCGATTCTGAGACCGATGGTGCTTTGCGTAGCGGCATTTGGCGCAGCGCATTCACCACCTGAATCACTGAATCGGCTAGGGCCGCATCGAGATTCGGTACTTTCAGTGCGATGATGTCGCGTTCGAGTTCGGCACTGGGGAACTCAATATGGAGGAAAAGGCAACGGCGCCGCAACGCCTCAGACAACTCTCGGGTGGCGTTGGAGGTCAACACGACAAAGGGGCGCCGAATCGCTTGGACGGTGCCAAGTTCGGGGATGGTGATTTGGAAGTCGCCCAAGACCTCCAACAGCAGGCCCTCAATCTCGACGTCGGCCTTGTCGGTCTCGTCGATCAGCAGAACCGTCGGGTTCTGGTTTCGGATCGCGGTCAGCAGTGGGCGGGCCAACAAGAACTCTTCGGAGAAGATGTCTGACTTGGCTTCATCCCAAGATTCGTCTGATCCGGCCGAAATTCGCAGCAACTGCTTCGCATGGTTCCACTCATAAATCGCGCGCGACTCGTCGACGCCCTCGTAGCACTGCAGACGCACCAGATCAGCGCCGCAGGCCTGCGCGACCGCGCGAGACAACTCGGTTTTGCCCACCCCGGCGGGACCTTCAACCAGTAACGGCTTACCAAGTTCGCTAGCTAGGAACACGGTCGTGGCGACAGCATCCGAAGCCAGATAGCCGGCGCCAGCCAACTTTTGCTTCACGTCCAGAACCGATTCGAACCCCATCGTGTTGGGGCGGTTGTCAACAGCCATGGGTCGAATCTAGTTGGCTCACCTATGGTGGGGTCATGGGCGTCCGGGCTGAAACCGAAGTAACCGAAATCTGTCGCGATCTGATCCGGATCGACACGTCGAACTTCGGGGACTCCTCCGGACCCGGGGAACGCGCCGCCGCCGAATACGTTGCCGCGATGCTCGCCGAGGTCGGCATCGAATCGAAAGTCGTCGAATCGGAGTCCGGCCGCGCCAGCGTCCTAGCCAGGTGGGGTAACCAGAACAGCCCCAGACCGGGCTTGGTCATTCACGGGCACCTCGACGTCGTTCCGGCCCAAGGCGCTGACTGGTCCGTTGACCCGTTCGCGGCCGAAATCGTCGACGACTACATCGTCGGTCGCGGTGCGGTCGACATGAAGGACTTCGATGCGATTTTGTTGGCGGTGGTTCGCGACCGTCAACAGTCCGGCCGAATCCCGGACCGGCCAATCACGCTGGTTTTTACAGCCGATGAGGAGGCCGGCGGTGTCCTTGGTGCGCACTGGCTGGTCGAACACCACCGCGAATGGTTCGAAGGCTGCACCGAAGCGGTCGGCGAAGTCGGTGGCTTCTCCACCGAAGTGGCCGGGAAGCGTCTCTATTTGCTGGAGGCAGGGGAGAAGGGCATCGCCTGGTTGCGGCTAACCGCAACCGGGACCGCCGGACACGGGTCGATGCGCAACACCGATAACGCGATCACGAATTTGGCCGAAGCGTTGGTGAAGATCGGCGAGTACCAATGGCCGGTTGAGCCTGTCCCGTCGATGCAGCAACTCATCGCGAAAGTTCAAGAACTAACTGGGGCAGATGGCACAGCCGACGAACTGTTCGAGCATTTCGGGCCTGCGGTGCGGATGATCGGTGCGGGACTGCGCAACTCCACCAACGCGACCATGGTGCAGGCCGGCTACAAACACAATGTGGTCCCCGGCGAAGCGATCGCCTATGTGGACGGTCGTCCACTTCCGGGCCAGCACGTCGACTTCGTCGCGAGGGTCCAACAGATCGTTGGCGAGAAGGTTTTCGTTGAGCCGTACCACGAAGACATCCCGCTCGAATACGCCTTTGAAGGCGACCTCGTCGACGCCATGACAACCTCGCTACTGCGTCACGATCCCGAGGCGCACATCGCGCCGTTCCTAATGTCTGGTGGCACGGACGCGAAAGCTTGGCACAAACTCGGCATTACCTCCTACGGCTTCACGCCGCTTCGGTTGCCCGCAGATCTAGACTTCACTGCCCTGTTCCACGGGGTTGACGAGCGAGTACCGATTGAGGCATTGAAGTTCGGCACCCGAGTATTTGATGAGTTCCTAGATCTGGCCTAAAACCGAGAACTTAGGCACCGTCAGAAACATCGGTGAGCGCGGCCACGATTTCGGCCGGCATCTCGAGCGACTCTGACGCGAGCGATTCGGTCAACTGGGCGGTCGTGCGCGCACCAACAATTGCGGCGGAAACGGCCGGCTGATCACGCAACCAACCAAGCGCCACATTGGAAATCGGCACCCCCAACCCTTGAGCGGCGGCGGCGAGGGCGTCCACGACTCGCGCCTTCGAGGCAGTCAGGTGAGGAGCCACGAACGGCTCCCAGCGTGAATCGGCTGCCCGCGAATCGGCCGGAATACCGCTCCGATACTTACCAGTGAGGACCCCTCGGCCCAGCGGCGACCACGCGAGCACACCAACGCCAGCGTGTGCGGCAGCCGGCAGCGTCTCGATCTCCGGTTCGCGGTGCACGAGCGAATACTCGATCTGGGTGCTGACCAGCGGCACGCCGCCACCAAGCCGGCCATAGGAATTTTGAGCCGCCACCGTCTGCCACCCGGCGAAATTGCTAATCCCGGCATAGCGAACTCGGCCGGATCGAACTGCTTGATCGAGCGCAGCCATCGTTTCGTCGAGGGGGACCGTCGCATCCCAACGATGAATCTGCCAAAGGTCCAGATGGTCGGTACCTAAGTCTTTGAGGGATTGATCCAGTTGCGCTAGCAAGGAACGCAGTGAGCCATCGGTGACGACTTGGCCGCCGCGTCGCACCACACCTGCCTTGCCGGCAAGAACGATTCGATCACGGATCGGATGCTTGGCAAGCAGAGTGCCGATCACTTGCTCGCAAAGGCCGTCGCCATAAATTGGCGCGGTATCGAGCAGCGTTCCACCAGCATCGACAAAAGTGGCTAACTGTTCTTCGGCGACATATTCGTCGACCGCCGCACCCCAGGACATCGTCCCGAGTCCTAGTCGCGAAACTTCCAAACCCGATCGACCAAGTCGGCGTACCTGCATGCGACGAGGCTAACGTCTCGCCAAACTGATCGTGTGTAGGCTCGCACGGTGGATCTGCTGCATTCTATCTTCCTTGGAATCGTTCAAGGGCTTACCGAGTTTCTGCCCATTTCGAGCAGCGCCCATTTGGCGATCTTGCCCCAACTTCTCGGTTGGGAGGATCCGGGCGCCGCCTACACCGCAGTCATCCAAATAGGCACTGAACTGGCTGTCGTCTTGTACTTCTGGCGAGACATTTGGACGATCGGTTCGGGCTGGGTGCGCGGCGTGTTCAGCAGCACGGCCCGAGAGGCGCCGGAGTGGAAAATGGGCTGGTTCATCATCATCGGCTCCAGCCCGATCGTGCTCCTTGGTATTGGGCTCGAAAGCCTGATCGATCGGCAGTTCCGAAACCTTTGGTTCATCGGCTCGATGCTGATCATCATGGGCTTGGTGCTTGGCTTGGCCGAACGATACGGCCGAAAAACTTCGCCGATTTCGGACCTGACGTTCACTCATGCGATCGCGTTTGGTTTTGCTCAAGCATGCGCGCTCGTCCCCGGTGTATCGCGGTCGGGCGCGACAATTTCGATGGGCCTGTTCCTTGGGTACGAGCGCCAAGCGGCCACCAGATACGCCTTCTTGCTCGCCATTCCGGCAGTGGTCGGCGCTGGCATTTACAAACTCAAAGACATCCCCGGCAGCGAGAACGCCTACGGCATCGTGCCCACCATTGTGGGCACGGTCGTCTCCTTCGTAGTCGGCTTGGCAGTCATTCACTGGCTTCTCAAGTACGTCAGTTCTCACTCGTACGCACCGTTCGTGATCTATCGAGTCGCGCTGGGCACCCTAGTGCTGGGACTTCTGTCAGCAGGGGTAATCACTGATGCAGTTGCGGCCTAAAGCCAGCCAGAACGTTTGAATCTGCGGTAGACGAGGTAGCAGACGACGGCGGTGACGCCCATGATCAGTGGGTATCCGTAATGCCATTCAAGTTCAGGCATGTGCCGAAAGTTCATCCCGTAAACGCCGGCCACAGCCGTTGGGATGGCGAACAGCGTCGCGCCAGCAGTCAACTTCCGCATGTCTTCGTTTTGCTGGACGCTCAATTGCGCGAGGTGGGCGTTTAGCGCGTTGGTCAGCAAACTGTCGATCGCATCTACTGAGTCCACTGCCCGCTGCAAATGGTCGGAAATATCGCGGTAATACGGCCTAGCCGCGGCCGGTTCGGCAATATCGGCGAACCTTTTCAGTGGGTCTCGAAGCGGCACAACGGCATG
>JAKPAQ010000465.1 GCA_029779385.1 Actinomycetes bacterium
AATCCGATCAGCAATGACGGACACTTTGGCGCTGACGTGCCACTCGTTGGCTCGCTGTTCTTCAAGGACGCGGACGCGACCTTGGTCGAGGATTTGGCCGCCCGCGACTTGTTGTTCCGCAAAGTCGACTACGAACACAGTTACCCACACTGCTGGCGCTGCCATACGCCGTTGATGTACTTCGCCTTGCCTGCTTGGTACATCCGAACCACGGCCCGCAAGGACGAACTAATCGCTCAAAACGAGCTGACGAACTGGTTCCCCGAGACGATCAAGCACGGCCGCTATGGCGATTGGCTAAACAACAACATCGACTGGTCGCTGTCGCGCAATCGCTATTGGGGTACTCCCCTGCCGATTTGGCGCAACGATCTGGACCCGACGAAGCTCGTCTGTGTCGAATCGCTCAAGCATTTGTCTGAACTGACCGGCACCGACCAGTCGCAGTTGGATCCGCACCGGCCCTACATCGACGACGTGACCTTCACGATCGACGGCGAGGCCGGCACCTACCGCCGCGTCGCCGAAGTCATCGACGCCTGGTTCGATTCAGGTTCAATGCCGTTCGCGCAGTGGGGCTACCCGCACGTTGAGGGATCCAAAGAGAAGTTCGAACGCGCCTACCCTGCCCAGTACATCGCTGAAGCGATAGATCAGACCCGTGGCTGGTTCTATTCGCTGATGGCCGTTGGCACGCTAGTTTTCGACCGTTCAAGCTATGAGAACGTCGTCTGCCTTGGGCACATCCTGGCCGAAGATGGCCGAAAAATGAGCAAGCACCTAGGCAATATCTTGCTACCGATGCCACTGATGGACGAGCACGGCGCCGACGCGCTTCGCTGGTTCATGGCCAGTTCGGGATCGCCGTGGTCGGCCCGCCGGATCGGCAACACGGCGCTGACTGAGATCGTCCGAAAGGTCCTGCTGACCTACTGGAACACGGTCGCATTCCACGTTCTCTATGCCCGGGCAGATAACTGGACGCCCGCCGCCGGCGACTTCCCGCCAGCTGCGCAGCGCAGCGTGCTGGACCGCTGGCTGCTGTCGAACACCCAACAATTGATCGAAGAGGTCACCGACGCCCTCGAGAGTTTCGACACGCAGCGCGCCGGAATCGCCTTGAGCAGCTTCGTGGACGATCTCTCCAACTGGTACGTCCGCCGCTCACGCAAACGCTTCTGGCGCGGCGACGAGGCCGCTTTCGCGACCTTGCACGAGGTTTTGGACGTAGTCACTCGCCTAATGGCACCGCTGGTGCCGTTTATCACCGAACAAGTCTGGCAAGACGTCATCGTGCCAGTCACCCCCGGAGCAGCAACCTCGGTCCACCTCGCCAACTGGCCAACAGTTGACGAGTCGCTGCTCATCGCCGGGTTGGACGATCGGGTGAAGTTGGCTCGACGGGTCACCGAACTCGGCCGAGCCGCACGCGCCGAAGCCAAAGTTCGCACCCGCCAGCCGCTGCGGCGGGCGTTGATAGGTTCGGCACATCACGATCAGTTGGGCGAGGACCTGCGCGCCGAGATCTGCGAAGAGCTGAACATCGCCCAGATCGGTTCACTCGGCGATGCCGGGGCCGATTTGGTGGAGTTCAGCGCCAAGGGCAACTTCCGCAACCTCGGCAAGGTCCACGGCAAGGCCACGCCCACGGTTGCTGCCGCCATCGCCGCGGCACCGGCAGCCGAGTTGGCCGCGCAGTTGGAGGCCACCGCTAGCGCGACAGTTTCTGGCGAAGACGGCCAGAGCTGGACAGTGGGGGTCGACGACGTGATCTTGACTGAGCGCCCGCGTGAGGGCTGGTCGGTCGTCAATGAGCAGGGCGAGACTGTCGCACTCGATCTTGAGATCGATGACGAACTGCGCCGCGCCGGGTTGGCCCGCGAAGCTGTCCGCGTGATTCAGGAAGGCCGAAAGACCGTCGGCCTGGACATCACCGACCGGATTTCGCTTACCTGGTCTGCCGCTGGCGAGACGGCCGAGGCGCTGCGCGAGCATGCCGAAACGATTGCCGATGAGGTTCTCGCCCTCGAGTTCACCGAAGGCGAGGTCACTGGCGACATTGGCGATCCCGACCTCGGCCTTCGGGTAATGATCAGCCGCAAGTAGCGCCATCGGAAGCTAAACGGCGCCCCACCAAATTTGGTGGGGCGCCGTTTACGTTCGTGCGCTATTGCTTAGTGCGCTAGTGCTCAGTGCTTCTTGTCGCCACCATCAAGAGCGGTGCCGGACTTCGGCTCGACCGGAGAACTGCCATCGAGCTGAGCCAACTGATCTTGGAAGTAGGCCTTTAGGCGAGCACGGTACTCGCGCTCGTATGCCCGCAGGTGATCGATCTCGGCCTGGAGTTCGGTGCGCTCACGTTCGAGGCCGGAGATGGCCTCCTTGCGGCGCGATTCGGTTTCGATGTCGAGCTGTTCTGCACGCTTGCGCGATTCGTACTGCAAGGTGTCCGCGTCGCGACGAGCATCGGCCGAAACCTTCTCGGCGGCGACCCGAGCATCAGCGAGGATGCCATCGGCTTCGCCCTTGGCCGCGTCCATTAGCTGGTCGGCGTTGGACGAGGCAATCTCCAGCAGACGTGCTGCCGCGGTGGATGCCTCGGCGGTCGAAGTGACCTTGAGTTCGGTCGGCTGAGCCGGCTCAACCTTGACCGGCTCTGGCTTGACCGGCTCGGGGGCCCTGACGGGCTCAGGCTTGGCTTCAACCGGCGCGGCCGGCTTGGGTGCCTTCTGGGCGGCACTGAGTGCCGATTCGAGTTCGGCAACCTTGGCTTTGAGTTCAGCGTTTTCGCTGACGAGGCGTTCGAATTCAACCTCGACTTCGTCAAGGAATTGCTCGACCTCGCCCATGTCGTAGCCGTCGCGCAGCCGGACGGCTGTGAACTGCTTGTCGCGAATGTCCTGGGGCGTGAGCGCCATCTGGTCACCTCTGCGTTGAGTCGTGTGTCACTAGGGAAGTATGTGAACCGCTGTTAACGGTACCGCTCCATCTTACGCATGCGCCACGTAGATGGGTGGGCGAGTCGCAATCTAGACCTTGAAAATCAAAATTACCGCGGCCTGCAGCAGGATCAGGCCCAGCAGTAACAAGATCGATGACAGGTCCAACATGATGTTGCCGATTCGTACTGCTGGGATTACCCGCCGAAGTGCGCGAAGCGGTGGATCGGTGATGCTGAAAATCACTTCGCAAAGAACCGCGATCAGCCCTTTTGGCCGCCAACGACGGGCTAAAACCTGGATCCAGTCGATCACGAACCGGGCAATGACAATGATGATTGCCAGGCCGAGAAGTTCGCGCAGGATCACCCCAACGGTGGTCACGTTCAATCAGTTCTGGTTGAAGAATCCACCAGCAACAATCGCGGCTTGGTCCTCATCGGAGACTTCGACGCCTTCGGGCGAGAGCAAAAAAACTTTCGCCGTGACGCGAGTCATCGTGCCGAAACCGGCGAAAACCAAACCGGCAGCAAAGTCGACGAGCCGCTTTGCATCGTCATCGGTGATCTCCTCCAAATTCATGATCACCGGGGTACCGGAACGGAAAGACTCGCCGATTCTGCGCGCGTCGTTATACGTATGCGGAATTACTTTGTCGATCCGTGAAACCGAAGAGTCGCCAGCCTCAACTGAGCGGCGTCCTTCCAAGGTCGAAACCGCAGCTACCGGGCGCGACGAAACTGCGCGCACTGCTGGTTGCGATCGAGCCTGTTCAGGCTCCACGTCGAACTCTTCGTCGTAGTCGGCTTCCTCGACAAGCCCGAGGAACTCGCCCATCCTGCGCATTGCGCTAGCCATACTCTCACTCCGTATCCATCGGTCTTGACAATGTTGAGATTACTGCAGTCACAGGCGCTGTCCGAGCACCAAACGACCCACGCGTAGGTGTGTCGCGCCATACTCGATGGCCGTTTCGAAGTCGCCGCTCATCCCCGCCGAGAGGATCTTCGCCGTTGGCACCAACCGGACAAGATCGGCTCCTAGAAGTTGCAGGGCCTCAAATGAGGGTGCGGGTTCTGCGCCAAGTGGTGCCACGGTCATCAAGCCCGCGATCTGCACGTTTGGCGCCTGCGCCAGCACCTGCTCGGCTAGCGGCAGCACCTCTCCTGCGGGCACTCCGGCCCGGGCTGGATTCGCGGTATCGAAGTCGACTTGAATCAGGCAGTCGATCGTCCGCTCGGCCGCTTCGGCGGCTCGGCTTAGTGACTGGGCCAGTTTGAGCCGGTCGAGACTATGAACGAGGTCGGCGTATTTCACGACTGCTGCGGCCTTGTTTGTCTGGAGCCCGCCAAGAAAATGCCAGCGAAGTTCGGTGCTACCAAGATGTACTTCTTCGAATTTGGCAACCGCTTCTTGGTGCCTGTTCTCCCCGACGTCACGAACGCCGAGCTCAAAAAGCGTCTCGACGTCGGCGGCCGGATAGGTCTTGGTGACGACAACCAGCGTGACCTCGTCAACCGAACGTCCTGCTCGGTGGCAGGCGGCCGCAATCTGGGCCTGGACCGACTCGAGGTTGCGAGCCAACTCTTGTCTTCTACTCACTGGTTGCCCCCTTGTCCAATCACGACGGCGGCACCGAACCGGCCCGAATTATCACCTTGGCGGCGGAAGGACCAGAACTGATCGTCTTCGATGGTGCAGCCGCCAAGGTCAGTGACCGAAACGCCCGCCCGATCGAGTTGTTGCACCACTGCGGCGCCAACGTCGATCGCCGGCGTACCCCAAGAAGTGACTGACTGCGCGGTCGGCTCGATCGCGGCAGCGGCCTGGGCCATGTCGCTCGGGACTTCGTAGCAGCGACCACATGCCCGGGGGCCGACCCACGCCTGCAGTTTGCTTGCGCCGCGCTCGTGCAGTCGATCAACGGTTGCCTGGACTATTTGGGAGAGCATGCCGGCTCGCCCGGCGTGAACGACCGCTGCTATTGGGACGCTCTCATCAACGATCACCACTGGGACGCAGTCAGCAACCCGCACGATCGCCACTGCCCCCGGGCGATCCACGATTAGCGCATCTGCCTCGGCGGCTGAAGCGGCCGGATCGGCGATCGCCACCGTTGCCGAATGCATCTGGTTCATCGTCACAGCGACACCGCCAAGTTCGTTGGCGATCAGTGCAATGTCGCTTTCGCCCGGAGCACGCCCGCAGGTTCCGGGTTTCAAGTTCGTCCTTGCATCGGTGAAACCGAAACTGATCGGACCAACCGTTTGGCGAAACCAAAACGGATCAGGCGCGCTTGCCACGATCAGCGCAAGAAGTCAGGGATATCGAGGCCGTCGCCAAAATCGGCACCGTTTGGTTGCGCCGGAACTGGCTCGCCAACAACCGACTGCTCGACCGAAACCGGCGCAGACGAAGTCGTCGTGGGCTGGGCTTGGCCGGATTCGCGCATCAGTGCCGGCTTCGCCGTATCACGCTGCTTTGGCTCGCCACCATCAAATCCCGCCGCGATGACGGTGATTCGCACTTCGTCGCCAAGGGAATCGTCGATGACTGTACCGAAGATGATCTTGGCGTCGTCGTGAACCGACTTCTGAATGAGTTCGGCCGCTTCGTTGATCTCGAACAAACCGAGGTCGGAACCACCAGCGATCGATAGCAGGACACCGCGGGCGCCTTCGATCGAAGCCTCAAGCAGCGGACTGGAAACGGCCAGTTCAGCTGCTACTGCGGCGCGGTTCTCGCCGCGGGCCGAACCGATGCCCATTAGCGCCGAACCAGCGTCGCTCATGATCGACTTAACGTCAGCGAAGTCGACGTTGATCATGCCCGGCGTGGTGATGAGTTCTGAGATGCCCGAAACGCCTTGGTAGAGCACCTGGTCTGCCTGGCGGAAGGCATCCAACAAGCTGATGTTCTGGTCGCTAATCGACAGCAGTCGATCGTTCGGGATCACGATCAGGGTGTCGACTTCTTCGCGAAGTCGCTGCACACCGATATCGGCTTGCGCGGCCCGGTTGCGACCCTCGAACTTGAACGGTCGAGTGACGACGCCAATGGTCAACGCACCCAAGGAGCGAGCGATTCGCGCGACAACGGGAGCACCACCGGTACCGGTGCCGCCGCCCTCGCCGGCGGTAACGAACACCATGTCCGCGCCCTTGATGGCCGCTTCGATTTCTTCAGCGTGGTCTTCGGCGGCCTTCTTGCCAATCTCCGGATCAGCGCCAGCACCAAGCCCACGAGTTGACTCGCGGCCGACGTCGAGCTTTACGTCCGCATCCGTCATAAGTAGCGCCTGCGCATCGGTGTTAATCGCGATGAACTCCACGCCCTTGAGTCCGGCCTCGATCATGCGGTTCACGGCGTTTACGCCACCGCCGCCAATGCCGACAACCTTGATTACTGCAAGGTAGTTCTGGACCGCCATGTCTTTCCCTTCTAACCTTAACCCTCTACTGGAGGCTTATAGTTATGTCAACCTCGCTGATGTCACTGACATTAGGTGGCAGTTCACGCAGTTCGGCGCTGACACGCCGACTACTTCATTGGTTGTTTAAAACTCGACTCACGACTCGGCGGTGGTCGGGCTCTCAGGTGCGCTCACGTCATAGGTTCGCGCCTTGGTATTCAGCAGCGCCTCGAGCACAGTCAACTTCGTGGCCGAGTCCTGGGCACTCCCCCAAAACACGGTCCGATCTTTAGTTAGATCCAATTCGATCGAGTCACGACTTTGGGCACTGATGGCTTGAACCTGCTTGGCCAACACGGAGCCCGCGCCAGAAATATCGGCGGCAACACGTGCCGCTGCGGCCACCGTGCGGCGGTCCTGGGCATCGACCTTCAACTGCGGAATATGGCTCGGCTTGCTGGCAAGCTGACGATAAATAACCCCGGTACCGTCAACTGCCCATGCGCTGCCGCCCTTCTCCAACCAGGCGACCGCAGACCGCTCCTTCACTGAAATCAGCACCGTGTGCGGAAGTTCGCGGTCCACCTTCGCGGACTCGACGATCAGGAGTTGCTCAACTTTTTTTACGACTTCGTCGGTGTCGAGCCGCACCAGCGGCTCGCCGATGGGCACCTCAGCGGCTTGAATTACCTGCTCGGGGGTCAGGTGGTCAGTTCCAGAAACCTTAACCTCACTGATCGCGAAAACACTCGAGAAAAACACGAGCCAAAATCCGAATGCCACCACCAGAAGAGCAGCAACGACCCCGGTAATTCGCCACCTAGTTTTTCGGCGCTGCTGCTCAAGTTTTTGGGTAAACCGATCACTCATTGGCGCCCGACTCCAAAAGTTTCAGCAGTGCCGGGCCGACCTCGGTGATGTCGCCGGCCCCTAGCGTCAAAACGAGGTCACCTGGCTGAACCACGGAACCAAGGAACGCAGCCAACGTGGAAACCGGGCCGCCCGAAATCGCGTGCGGGCCGGCCGCGGAGCGAACCAGCTCGGCAGTCACGGCCGGGTCAGGCGTTTCGCGCGCGACATAGAGGTCGGCCACCACAACCACATCGGCGGCGGCGAGCTCAGCTCCCATTTGGGCACCAAAGAGCCGCGTGCGACTGACTAGGTGGGGCTGGAACGCCACGACCAAACGCCTACTGGCGGCGATCGAGCGGGCAGCAGCCAAGTCAGCGGCGATCTCGGTGGGATGGTGGGCATAAGAATCGACAACCCGTACCCCGGCGGCCTCGCCCGTGGGCTCCATCCGTCGCGCCGCGCCGGCAAACTGAGCCAGACCGGCAACCAGCCCCGCGAGGTCGTGGCCGAGTTCCAGTCCTGCCGCCAACGCCAACACCGCGTCAGCTGCATAGTGCCTCCCTGGCACCGCCAAGGTCACCGCGGTCGGCTCAAAGCCAGGCGCCAACACGGTAAATCTCGTGCTCGACCCGGCTACCTCTACGTCAACGGCACGAACGGTTGCCGACTCAGCAAAACCGGCAGAAATAACCTTTGGTCCAGCAACTTGGTCAATCAGTCGCCCGCAGCCCAGATCATCTGCCGACACCACAATGAATTCGGACACAGTGTCGGCGAACTCGGCAAATGCGGCTTCATATGCCTCAACCGACCCCCAAGTGTCGAGATGATCGGCGTCGACGTTCGTCACCACTGCGCCGCTTGGGCGATAGTGCAAAAAAGCACCGTCGCTTTCGTCCGCCTCGACCACGAACTGGGCGTCGGACCCGCGGTGGGAAGCAGCGTCAAGGCCAGCGACCTGTGCGCCAATAGCAAAGGACGGGTCAGCTCCGGCGCCGCGTAAGGCAAAGGTCAGCATCGCCGTCGTGGTGGTCTTGCCATGCGTCCCGGCAACCGCAATTCGTTGGTCGGCCAGCATCGCGGACATCAGCCCAGCCGACCTAGGCCACAGGCGCAGACCGAGTCTGGTCGCCTCAACGATCTCGGGGTTGTCCGCCGGCACTGCGGTCGACGCAATGACAGTGT
>JAKPAQ010000473.1 GCA_029779385.1 Actinomycetes bacterium
TCCCCGGAGTCGCGCCGGGTTACTCTCATTTCTTTTTGGCATCTCGCGATCCTCCGGTGAAAACGTGTCAGGTACTCCTCGACAAAACGGCAGGCGGCCTGCCGGTCCGAGCAGAAGTAGACGGGGACACCGAAGTCGACGACGATGGAGGCGACCGTTCCGATCAGCGCATGCGGGTGGGCATCGCTGCGGTAGCGGCCATCGACCAGATCGCGAAAGTTGCATTCGACAACCACGCAGGCGGACTCGTAGGCTGAGAGCTTTTCCAACTCGCGGTGAAACCGCTTTCGCCCCCTGATGACGGTGGAGACGAAATCCGTCAGGGATTTGCGCTCCACCGCCACCCGTTCCTCGAGGCCGACCAGTGAATAATCACCGGCGGGCAGCGCCTTGCGAACCGCCGAAACCTTGTCGCTATCGAAGCTGTAGGGCTCCTGTTCGCGGGTGTCGACGACAACGGTGATCCGGTCCATCATCAGAACGGCATCATGTCGTCCATCGCCGCGCCGGGAGCCCCGGCATCGTCGGCCATGACAATGCGACGGTTGAAGTAGATGTTCTCGTTTTCACCGCGAGTGCGTTTGGTCACCTCCAGCTTGATGTTGAGAAGCTGCTCGAGGTGGCCCGGCAGGTCGGAGAGCTTCTGAAGCTGCAGCCCGCAGGTGTAGAGGTCCTGCTTGAGCCACTTGATGTTCTCGTTGCTGGCCATGACGTTGTTGCGCCAGAGCAGACGGCCCTTGTGGGTCGGCGCGAGAATGCGCAGGGTCCACTTGAGCATGGGGTTGCCCGAGGTCTGGGCGCGGGTCAGTTCGACCCGGTCGACGTTGACCTGGTACTTGCCGTCGGGGACGGCCTCGAACTCGCGTTCCTCGACTTCGGCGGTTTCAAAGGCGTCGTCGAACTGCGCCAGGTCGAGGTTGCTGCTGGATTGGTTTTCGTAGTGTTCCATGGTCGGATCTCCTTACTGTTGGGGTTTCGCCGCCGCACTCGCGGTCGGCTCCGGCTTCGGCCGGGC
>JAKPAQ010000490.1 GCA_029779385.1 Actinomycetes bacterium
AGGTGGCCGCTGCCGGAACGGTGGCCTGGCTGTTCGACACGACATTCTGCACCAGCGGATTGGAAACGACGAACACGGCACCGGCATCGACATAGATCGATGGACGCAGGCCCAGTTCGCGCGCGCCAGAACCCAACGGAATTTCCAGCTCGGCACGGGCCAGATAGTAATAGCGACCACCCAGCGCGTCATCGACCCACTGGTTACGGTCGTTCGACACGGTATCCAGTGTCCCATCGCTGTCGCTGTCGACATAGAACTTGCGCAGCACGCGCGGACCGACGCCGCGAATGTCGAAACCGCGAATCTGCGGCTCGCCAAGGAAGAAGCGGTCGGTCAGGTAAACGTCATCGACGGTAGGATCGCTTGAACGGCTCGACAGCGGCTTGATTGCGCCACCTTCGGCCCGGACCGAGAAGATGAAACCACCGCCAACTGGCCAGAACTTGGCGGCATTGGCGGTGACGCGGGCATATTTCACCGAACCGCCAAGCCCGGCGAAATCGGCACCGATCACAACCTGATTGCCGCGCGTCGGGCGAATGCGGTTGTCAAGCGTATCGTAAACCAGCGATGCACCAAGGATCGAACTGGTGCGCTTGCCGATAGCGTCGCACAGATAACGCCCGGCCAGCAGGCTGCTGCACTGGCCGTTGATGAAGAACGTGTCCTTATCCAGCGTCACATCGTCGACGTTGAACGTGTAACGACCTATCAGCGACATATATTCGGTCAACGGAACGCCGACGCGCGCGGAGAACCCGGTCGTCGCCTGCTTGTAGGTCGTGTTGCGGCTCTGGTTGGTGAAGTTGAAGCTGTTCAGATCGCGGCGATAGACGTCCATGCCGAACGAGATGTTCTTGTCGAACAGGTACGGCTCGGTAAAGCTGACCTGCACCGACCGCGTATAGCGCGAATAGTCGACCGAAAGGCCAATCGTCTGGCCACGACCGCGGAAGTTGTTCTGACGGATCGAGCCTTGGAAAATGAAGCTTTCAAGGCTGGAGAAACCAGCCGAAAGCTGCAGTTCGCCGGTCGGCTTTTCTTCCACGTTGGCTTCGAGGATGATGCGATCGGGCGCGCTCCCCGGCTTCTGTTCGACATCGAACTTTTCCTGAAAATAGCCGAGCGATTTGATGCGGTTGGTCGAACGCTTGATCTGGAAGGTGTTGAACGCGTCACCTTCGGCA
>JAKPAQ010000502.1 GCA_029779385.1 Actinomycetes bacterium
ATTCCCAGCACACCTTCTCGGTGGACGTGAAGTTGGGAGTCCTTGGTGACCGGCTCACCGATTCCGGTGTTCGCGACGTTTTCGCCAAACACCGCATTTATCAGCGTGCTTTTGCCAACACCGCTCTTGCCGAAGATCGCCAGATTGAACCGCCCCACTCCCCCTCAGTAAGCGACCGTGAACCTGGCCCGCCGGTGGGCCGGTGTTTCGATCTCGGTCACGAAAGCGTCAGCGAAGTCCGCGCCAGAGATTGCGGAGTTGCCTTCGGCGTCGGCGAGCAGCACGTCACCACCGAGTCGGTAGGTTCCGGTGGCTTCGCCGGCCGCCCAGGGACCAAAACTGGCGGCGGGGCTGACCAGGAACCAGTCGAGCGCTACGTCGCTGGCTCGCAGGTCGTCCAGTACGCCAGCCATTTCGGCTGCTTCTGGTTTGAACTCGGCCGGGAAACCTTCGGTTTCAGCGAGTTTTGGTCCGCCGTCTGCGACCAGGAGTGAACCCGCTCCCCCGACTACGCCCAACCGGCCGCCAGCAGCGGCAACGGCCTCGGCAACCTTGGCGACGATGGCTCGCAGTTTCCCAGCACCTTCGAGCGCCCCACGCGGCGACAACGCCACCACCACGACGTCAGCACCGGTAACGGCCGCAGCGATCGTCGCCGCATCGGCCACGTCGCCGGTTCGATACTCGACGCCCTGAACCTGGTCGTCGGGCAGGTTTCGGCTGTAGGAGACGACGTCGTGTCCCCTGCCTGCTGCGTTGCTGACGATGTTGGCGCCGGCGTAACCGGTGCCGCCGAGAACGGTGATGCGTGCCATTTATTTCTCCTAAATCGAGTCTTTCGTATTACTCTAGGAGAGTCAGTTACTTTTGGTAAGTAGGCACTTTGTGGTAACTACCCCACTTCCCCGTTACGGAGGAACCAATGAGCCAAGTCGCACCGAACCCCTACGAGCGGAACTGCCCGACTCGCGAAATCCTTGACCGGATCGGCGACAGATGGACGGTGCTCGTCATCGGCACCCTGCACGACGGCCCACAACGTTTCAGTCAAATCGCGCGCACCGTCGACGGAATATCGCAAAAGATGCTCACCCAGACGCTGCGTATTCTTGAACGCGACGGGCTAGTCACTCGCACCCAATACCCCCAGATCCCGCCGCGAGTCGAGTACGAGCTGACCACGCTTGGCCGGTCACTGATCGAACCTCTGACTGCGCTCGAAAAGTGGGCCAAAGACAACATGTCCAAAGTGCTCGCCGCCCGCGAGACCGCAACCGTCAGTTAGGCCGCGGGGCTAGGTTCAGGCCGAACCACCGCAACAACTGCGGCGATCGCGGCCGGCACGAAGAACATGCCGAAACTTGCGATGCCAGCAATAACGCAGCCCACCAGCAGCAAGGCCGAAACGAACGAAGTCGTCCGCCACGCCGGACCGCGGAAGAACATCGGCAGCGCGGCCACCAGAACCGGGACGGCCAACAACGCCAAAACCCAAGGACCATTTACCTCGATCAGAGTTTGCCCGCTCGTGGATCGTGCACCGTCAGCAGATTCAGTGGTTTGCGAATACGTCGGGTAGACCGCGAGAAAGACCGTCGCGCCTAGCGCCAGGAAGAACGCCGCGAACTGGGTCAACCGCTTGTCGTTCCAGTACCGGGCCGTTGGCTCCGCGACTGGCGTCACATCACTCATGGCCTCGACCCTACGCTGCCAACGCCAGTCGACTCGGTGACCGGACGGCTGGCCCAATGGACCAGCCGCCCGAATCAATCACTTTGTGACTTTGACCTTCGTCGAGTTTTTAGCCGACGCGACGTAACTGTTCCCCGAGTAGGAAACCGTGACGACCTTGACGCCAGGCTTTGCATTCTTCGCGACCTTCACCTTGATCACTGCCTTGCCATTGGCGTTAGGGGTGACCGTCTTGGTCACTCCAGCGACCCTCACGGTGACTTTGCCAGCAGGTGTCGCCGCAGCGCTGGCAACGCTCACCGTGAACTTCGCGGTCTTGCCGCGCTTGACCTTCTTCGGTCCACTGACCTTCACCGTCGACGCGGCCTTGGCAACGTTCACCGAAACGGTCGTCGAACTGGCCGTGAAGTCACCCTCGACACCGCCATAACTGATCGGCAAGACTGTCGCACCCGGCTTGAGCGACTTGGCCGGCAACGTCAGCGTCGCAGCCCCGTCGGTCAACACCGAAGAGATCGTCGACGAACCAATCGTGGTCGACACCGTTCCCGAAGGCTTCGCTTCCCCGGTCTGGGCAGCAACCGCCACTTGGACCTGTCCGGCCTGGCCGTAAACGACCTGACCAACAGTTGCCGTAACCGTCGTCACGATGGCCGGCTCAACGGTCACCGAATCCGAAACCGCCGAAGCATCGGACGAACCAATCGCGTTCAAGGCCAGAACCGTTGCCGCGTAGGTCCCGGCGGGTACCGCGGTAAACGACGCAGAGGTCACGTTGCCAACCGTCTTAGTCAACGGCGCACCCGTCTCGGGGGTGAGCGTGACCGTGTAACCGGTCACAACCGAACCGGCGTCAGCAGGCGCCGCCCAGTTGACGTCGA
>JAKPAQ010000543.1 GCA_029779385.1 Actinomycetes bacterium
GGATCCGGAATCACAGATTGAGACTGCAGTTGCCAAGTACCCCCAAATCGAGGGCAAGACCGCGGTGATGAGTTGGATCGATCCGGCCGATCTGTCCAAAATCGGCTACTACACCGCTCAAGACACGCGAGCGGCATTCTTGACCGATCTTGGGTTCGCCAACCCGCCTTCGGTAGCGAAGGCATCAGAGGGGGCCGAATCCTTCTTCATCGAGGTGAGCGCCGAAAACGCTGACGTTCTCGACGACGCCGACGTATTCGTCGGCTACGGCAACGAGGAGGCACTCAAGAAAGTACAAGCCGATCCCCTGATCGGGCAGATGCCGGCAATCAAGCGCGGTTCAGTTGCCCTGTTGGAAGACAACTCACCACTCGCGGCCGCGGTCTCGCCGTCCGCGCTGTCGATCCCTTGGATGCTTGCTGACTACACCGAACTGCTCGGCAACGCCGCCGCCAAGGTGCAGTGACTTCCGCTCAAGCAATAGCCGCCACCGGTGAGGTTGCACGGCATAACCGGCGCCCTCACCGGTGGCTTGCTGCGGCCATCCTGGCTGCGGCCGTCGCTGCCGTCGCCTCGATCGTGTTCGGGTCAAGAGCAATCGAACTCAGCGAAGTTTGGCGAGCCATCACCACTGGCGGCGACGACCTGGCCGCCGCGGCTGTTCGTAGTCGGATACCGCGCACCCTGCTCGCCCTACTTGTCGGCGCAGCCTTGGCGATGTCTGGGGTAATGCTCCAGGGAGTGACCCGAAATCCGCTCGCCGACCCGTTCATTCTCGGGATCAACTCCGGGGCCGCCCTGCTCGTCGTGATCGGCATTGCGTTCTTCTCGATTCAGTCGATGACCAGCTACATCTGGTTCTCACTCACCGGCGCGGGACTGGCCGCAACGTTTGTTTATGTGGTCGGTTCGCTGGGCCAGGGCGGTCCAACTCCACTCAAACTCGCGCTCGCCGGCGCCGCCACCACTGCAGCCCTCGGCTCGGTGACCACCGCAATCTTGTTGCCCCGAATTGAGGTCATGAACGTATACCGGTTTTGGTCGATCGGCGGTGTCGGGCGGGCCGAGAACTCCGACACCCTGATGGTCTTGCCATTTATCGCATTCGGGATCGTGCTGTGCGTCCTGGCCGCCGGGACACTAAATGTGCTGGGCCTTGGCGATGAGGCCGCTGCCGGCCTAGGTATCGACGTGCTGCGGACTAGGCTGATCGCCACTTCAGCTGGGGTGATCCTGGCCGCAGCAGCGACCGCCCTAGCCGGACCGATCGGGTTCATCGGGCTGGTCGTGCCACACCTCGTTCGCCTCGTGGTCGGTTCAGATCATCGCTGGTTGCTGCCAATTTCAGCCTTCGCCGGCGCCGCCCTGCTGACCGTGGCCGACGTCGTCGGTCGGGTGATCGCTCGACCCGGCGAAATCGAAGTCGGCATTATTACCGCGCTCATCGGTGGGCCCGTCTTCATCTGGGTGGTCCTAACCAAAACTGGGGACCAAATATG
>JAKPAQ010000566.1 GCA_029779385.1 Actinomycetes bacterium
GGCCTGTCACGCGGCGAAACTCCTGTCCCGCCGCGGTCAGCACCTGTCAGGGCGCGTCGCGGTCGGAGGCGAGAGGATCGCCGACCGATCCGGTCTGTTCATCCAGCGGCCCTTGGTTCGAGCGAGTCGCCAATGGCGCCTTCTCGATCGGCAGGCCGCACAAGTTTCGCAGTCCGGTAATCACGTCGTCCGGTCGTACCGACGGGGTGTCGTGGCGTACAACCAAGTCCAGTATCGCATACCCGTCTTCATCGGTCTCTTCTTCGACAGCGAGTCGGATAACTGCAGCTCGCGTATTGATGCTGCGAAGACCTCGCTTCATCATCCGCTCAACGATGACTTCTTCAAGGTCAAGGAACTTAGACACTGCCGACTTCGCGTCCTCAACTTGAACGTCTGGCAGTTGAATTCTCCAGTTGCTGGCTTGGAGCAGGTCCGCCAACGGTCCGCCGGGCGAAACCACCACGTCGATAACGTCCAAGCCTTCAGGAAGTGCATCGTTTAGTGCCTGCTGAACTTCAACTGGGTCCAAGGCCCGAGTCAAGCCGATCTCCAGAAACTCGGCTTCGCTGGCTGCGCCAGTAGGCGAGGCTCCCGCGTAGGAGATCTTCGGGTGCGGGGTGTAACCGGAGGAAAAACCGATCGGCAGGCCTGAACGCCTGATTGCTCGCTCGAATGCGCGTCCGAAGTCGCGATGGCTGGTGAACCGCATCCGGCCGCGCTTGGCATAGCGAATCCGCAGCTTCTGCACGATCGGCAACTGGGGATTTGGCGCCTCCGGGTTCGGCGTGCCTTCAAGCGTGGTGCTGCCGTCGTTCGTCACGACCTCAGCCTACGTTCTCGACCCGATGTCACGATCACACCACCGACAGCGGGATAAGTTCACGACCGGTCGGGCCAATCTGGATATCGAGGTCCATTTGGGGGCAGACGCCGCAGTCAAAGCACGGCGTCCAGCGGCAGTCCTCGACTTCGATCGCGCCGTCCGGGTCGATCGCTTCCTGCCAGTCTTGCCACAGCCATTCACGGTCTAGGCCAGAATCTAGGTGGTCCCACGGCAGCACCTCGTCTTCGAACCGCTCACGTGTGGTGAACCAGTCCAGGTCAACGCCCATCGGTTCGAGCACTTCGGCGGCCTTGGTGGCCCAACGGTCGTAGCTGAAATGCTCACTCCAGCCGTCGAAGCGGCCGCCGTCTCGCCAAACCGCTTCGATGACCGAACCGACTCGGCGGTCACCACGCGACAGCAAGCCTTCGACGATTCCGGGCTTGCCGTCGTGATACCTGAACCCGATTGCTCGGCCGTAGCGTTTATCGGCCTGGACCGATTCGCGAAGCTTGCGCAGCCGCGAGTCAGTCGTTTCGTGGTCAAGTTGGGCAGCCCACTGGAAGGGGGTGTGCGCCTTGGGCACAAAGCCGCCGATTGACACCGTGCAGCGGATATCGCGCTGGCCAGACACTTCGCGGCCCGTGTCAATTACTCGTTTAGCCAACTCACCGATCTGCAGCACGTCCTCATCAGTTTCGGTGGGCAGACCGCACATGAAATAAAGCTTCACTTGGCGCCAGCCGTGCGAGAACGCGGTGGCGACGGTACGGATCAGATCGTCTTCGCTGACCATCTTGTTGATCACCTTGCGCATCCGATCGCTGCCTCCCTCGGGCGCGAACGTGAGCCCCGAGCGGCGGCCGTTTCGGCTGAACTCGTTTGCCAAGGTGATGTTGAAGGCGTCCACTCGAGTCGACGGCAGCGACAGTGAAGTGTTCGTGCCTTCGTAACGGTCGCCGAGTTGTTTGGCGACTTCACCGATCTCTGAGTGGTCGGCGCTGGAGAGGCTGAGTAGCCCAACTTCGCTAAAGCCCGAGGCCCGCAGTCCGTTGTCGACCATCATCCCGATGGTGTCGATTGACCGTTCGCGCACGGGCCGGGTGATCATGCCGGCTTGGCAGAACCGGCAGCCACGCGTGCACCCTCGGAAAATTTCGACGCTGAACCGTTCGTGGACGGTTTCAGCCAGCGGCACGAGTGGCTTTTTCGGGTATGGCCACTTGTCCAGGTCCATCAGGGTGTGTTTGGCGACTGTCTCGGGAACTCCGGGGCGATTAGGCGTGATCGCTTCGATTTGGCCGTTCGCTAGGTAGGTGACGTCGTAGAACTTCGGCACGTAGACCCCACCGGAGGCGGCCAACCGAGCCAGCACCTCATCGCGGCCACCGGGTTTGCCTTCGGCCTTCCATTCACGCACGACTTCGCTGATTGCCAACACGACCTCTTCGCCGTCGCCGGCGACAGCCGCGTCGACAAAGTCGGCAATTGGTTCGGGATTGAAAGCACTGTGCCCGCCAGCGACGACAATCGGATCGTCTTCGGTGCGGTCTTTGGCATGCAGCGCAATCCCGGCAAGGTCTAGCGCCGTGAGCATGTTGGTGTAACCCAGTTCGGTCGAAAAGCTCAGCCCGAACAGGTCAAAGGAACGCACCGGCCGATGGCCGTCGACGGTGAACTGGGCGATGCCGTGCTCGCGCATGACCGCTTCCATATCGGCCATCACCGCGTAAGTGCGCTCGGCGAGGAACCCGTCGCGCTCGTTGAGCACTTCGTAGAGGATCTGGACGCCTTGGTTCGGCAGCCCAACTTCGTAGGCGTCCGGGTACATCAGGGCCCAACGCACGTCGGCGCTGTCCCAGTCTTTGACCGAGGAGTTCAGTTCGCCGCCGATGTACTGGATCGGTTTAGAAACCCCCGACAGCAACGGTTCAAGCCGGGGATAAAGAGAGTCAACGGGCATGGGGCAAGCCTACGCGGCAAGCCGCTGCCTGCCGAATTTCCGCATCTCTAAGCGGCTATTTGCTCACCGTCAGCAGGTGGGTTTTGCTCGTGGATGGCTCTAGAAGCTCGGTGCCGACGAACAACGCGGAAAGCTGGTGGGCCCCGCTTGCAAGGACTGGCAGCGAGACTACGATCTTCCCGCCGACCGCCTTGGCCAGGTTCACAGTCGTGATCGGTTTGGCCCCATCAAAGATCTGAACATCGCCCGTGGCCACGCCAACGCCTTGTGGCCCTAGGACCTGAATGGTCAGGCTCGCTTTCGCACCTTTGGCGACCGTTGCGGCCCCGGCGATCGCGGTGGTGGTCGCACCAGTGACTACCAATTTTTGGCTTGGCGCCGTCGACGACAATTGATAACGCGCGCCGACAAAACTCACCGACACCTGATGACTGCCTGGTGAGATTCCCGCGATATTGAGCGCCAGCGTTCCGTTCGTGGCGTTGGCCGCGGGCTGCGAAGCAACTACGACACCGTTGATCGTGGCCTTGATTTCTCCCGCTACTGGCGCCACCCCCCGCTTTGTCGCAACGTTGACCTTCACCACTGCGGCCTGCCCGGCGCGAACAGTTGGGGCCACCAAGGAAGCGGTCGTCAAAGTCGGCTCAACTGCGGCGATGGTTTGCACGGCCGCGTATGACCTCTTGACCGACTTGGATCCCCAATAGGTCGCGCTAATCCGATTGGCCCCTGGCGTTAGTGCGGGCAAAACTACGGTCACTTTTCCGCGATGTGCCTTCTTCAAGACTGGTGCCGCTACCCGTTTTCCGTTCACATAGACCGAAATTGCGTTTGTCGAGACTCTGCCATCTTGAGAAGCAACCGATAGGGAAATTCGCGGTCGCGACTCAGAGTCAACGTCGCCGGACGGTACGGCAATCGTTGTGATCGACGAGACTTTTTTGGGCGGCTTGGTGACCTTTAACTTCGCCGATTTGCTTGTTGCGGGCAGGACGGCGCTGCCACCGTCAAATACCGCCGAAATCCATTGCGTCCCACGCTTCATCTTGGGAATGGAGACGGTTGCGGACCCATTTGAGGCCTCGGTTAGGGCAACTCGCGCGACCGTGACCCCACCTCGGCGTATCCGCAAGGTGCCAACGGGAATGGCGGCCGAAGTCGTGGTGACCTTTGCGGTCACGGTGGCGTTCATTGCACTGCTGACAGATTTGGGTACGCCAATGGAGACCGCGGACTGTGCCAGCGGCGTGGGCGGGTCAACCGATTCGCCTAGATCCTTGAAATGGATGAAGCTCTCTGGATACCACTTGTCCGTCGAGAGCACTTTGTATCGACGGTAGGTCTTTGAGGTGTAACTGTCTTCGGACAAAACCATGTAGCCATCGCCGACTTCTTCTACGTAGGCGACGTGACTGGCGGCCTTGGACCACTGGGCAATCGACCCCTTCGCCGGACGTTGGTCAACGACGTACCCGAGTTTCGTGGCATTGGCTGCCCAGTCGCGCGCGTTGCCCATCAGGATTTTCGGTTCGGGGACTCCGGCGGCCTTCATTCGGTAGGCGGCGTAGTTGGTGCAGTTGTGCCCCGCGTACATCCGCCAATGCATGTTGTCCATCACTTTGGCGTAACCGGAGGTGTCGCAGGCGGCCACTTCGGTCTTGGTTTTCGCCGTGCAGATTAGGGTAAATGCACTCGCAGAGGTG
>JAKPAQ010000569.1 GCA_029779385.1 Actinomycetes bacterium
AAAGCAAACACGCGTCGCATTGACGGCTGGATTACGCCAAGTGCAGACGGAAACGTCCGTCTTGTTGCTGGCGAGAACGAGGTGCGAGCCACCTTGCGCAGTGGTCGATTCGAGATTGAGTCGATCCCCTGCGGTCTTATCCGAGTTTGGTTCGAGGTAACAGGTCGAGACGACCTCGCCACCCCAACGTTTGAAGTCTGAGGAGAACCATGGCGACCGAATATCCGAACCGGCCGAAACCACCGCTGTTCGAGGCTCAGGACTCTTGGACCAGACCCCGGTCGATCGCCGAACGTGAAGGCCAACTGCTCGATCCGTCGACTGCTGCGGCCTCGCCAGACCCCGAAGCAAGCACCACCACATATCTGTCGACTCGCCTGCTGGTGTCGACCCTGATCGATACTTCGGCCGCACTCGACCTGCTGCGCCGCGCCGGCGACACGTTCCACTGGGACGTTGGCGAGGATGAGTCGTTTGGCCGGGTGCAAATTGATAGCACCGACCAAGAGCGCGAATCTCGACTCATGCGTTACCCATGGGCCACCGGCACGGTCGGTTTGATCCGAGTGATTGTGACTCCCCGCGACGATGCCCGGGCTCGCCCGCCGGATGCGTGGTCGCTGCTACAGACCGCCCGGGCGATGGCGCGCGGCCAAGAGTTGCTGTATGGCATCGGCCTAGACCACGTCGTGACGCTCTACCCCCATGCGAAGTCGAACCCACACGCGAAGTCCAACCCACACGCGAAGTCGAACCCACACGCGAAGTCCAACGGTGCACTAACTGACGCCTATGCCGAACCGGGCACGGGCGGGCGCCAACCCGTGGCCTTCACCGGCCGGGCTCCGCACCGAACCGAACTGGCCCCCAACGAGCGCGCACATATTGGCTTCGTTGACACCGGCTGCGGTGAGCATTGGTGGTTAGACCCGAAGTTCGTCCACGATGGAAGTTTTCTTGGCCCAGTCACGCCGATCGGTCTGGTGGATGAATCCACCGACCCCGAACGAGTCGGCGACGTTGGCGGGCCGCTTGATGGGATGCTCGACGAAGCCTCCGGCCACGGCACTTTCATTGCCGGCCTGCTTCACCAGGGAGCACCAGATGCTGACCTGTGGTGGTGGCGGGTGGCCGAGTCCGACGGCACGATGGCCGAATCTGATTTGCTTGTCGTAATCGCCCGGATAGCGCACCTTTTGCGGCTCGACGAAGCAGCAGGTGGGCTGCGCTTGGACGTGCTCAACCTTTCGTTCGGCTACTACCATGAGACCCCGGTGGACGCGAAGTTCGATCCGACGTTCTACGAGTTGCTCGCCGCGATCGGGCGCACCGGAACCGTGGTGGTTTGTTCGGCTGGAAACGATGCCACCACTCGGCCGATGTTTCCGGCCGCTTGGAGCAACCACGAGGGTGTCGAGCAAATTATTGCCCTTGACCCAATGGCCGCACCGATCGTGGCGGTGGGCGCCCTAAACACCAGCGGGATCACTGATGCGTTGTTTACCAACGCTGGCCCCTGGGTGCGGGCCTACCGGACCGGCACTGCGCTTTTGAGCACTTTCCCGGCGTTCCAAACAGGTCTTGAACCGACGGCCCGACTACGCACGGCCGACGGCAGGCTGCGTGAATCATTTGACCCTGACGACTTTCGCAGCGGCTTCGCGATCTGGAGTGGCTCGTCCTTTGCCGCCCCAGTGTTTGCCGCCGAACTTGCGTGCGCTCTTTCCCAAACACGAGTCAGTCAAGACGACTGGGTGAGCGTGACTGAGCGGGCAACGAGCGCGGTCGAATCTTTGCTCGACATAAAGTGACATGCCTAAAACGAGTCCGGCCGAACTCCATCAGCGCGGTGTAGCAGCAATCAACCGCGGTCATTTTCAGCGCGCCCAGGCCCTGCTAACTCAGGCGCTCGAGCTAGCGGTCGAGCCCGATCTGTTGGCTCGCGTCAATGCGAGTTTGGCCTACACCCAAGCTGAACTCGGCGACCGCCAAGGAGCTCTAGAACGCTGTGCGGCCGCGATGCGAATCGAGGGCCTATCGCCTCGAGCCCGCGCAATCGTGCGGTCGCAACAAGCAGTACTGATGTCTCGCGGCGGCGACCTAGCCGCAGTAATCGGGCTTTTTGACTTGGCGCTTCCTGCGCTTACCCCCGCTTCGACTGAACGCGCAAATGCCCTAGTAAATCGCGGGATCGCACACCTCGAGCTTGGAAAACTCGACTTGGCGAACGATGATTTCGTCGGGGCCACAGCTGACTATTTGGCCGACGACAACCTCGAAGGGGCCGCGTCGGCCGAACACAACAGCGGTTACGTCCACCTGCTGCAAGGTGACCTAGTTGGCGCCTTGGAAATGATGGAACGAGCTGAAGCCGGCCTGACGTCGGCCGGACTCCAAGTGCGCACGATCGGCATTCAAGACCGGGCGGAAGTGTTGCTCAGCGCTGGCATGACTCGCGATGCCGTCGAGTTGCTGGAACAGGCCGTCACCAATTTCACCAAATTGCGGCTGCCGCGGATGCGCGCCGAATGCGAAGTGATGCTGGGCAGGGCGCTGTTGTGGCTAGATCCTGCTAAGTCACGAACACTGGCTCGGGCGGCTGCCCGTCGTCTCCGTCGGCATGGAAATGACACCTGGGCGCTGCGGGCAGACACGCTCGAATTGATTGCTGAGAGCACTAGCGGCCGCAACAATCCGAACTGGTTGTCCACCGCCGAAGAACTGTCGGCGCAGTTGCGCACCCATCTACTTGCGCACGAAGCCCAGTTATTAGACCTGAATGCCGCCAGAGTCGCAGTCGCGGTCGGTGACCTGACAGTTGCAAGCGAATTGTTGGTGCGTGGGCGCCCGACCGCGACCGACTCGTTAGCCGAACGGCTACTGGAATGTCGAGCCAAAGCCGACCTAGCGCTCGCGCAGGGGCGTCAGCTCGAAGCCTTGCGCCAACTTCGTTGCGGCCTCGACCTATTGCACGACTGGCAGTCTTCGTTCGGCAGCCTCGACCTGATGAGTTCGGTGGTTGGCCACGGCCGGTCCCTTGCTACCACCGGAATTCAACTAGCGATCGCCGACGGGTCGCCGGAGTTGGTCTTCGAATGGTCCGAGCGCGCCCGAGCACTGACCACTCGAGTGGTTCCGGTGCGTCCGCCACGGGACGAACAACTGGCAGCTGACCTCATCGAAATCCGCACCCTGACTTCGGTAGAGCCAGCGGCCGGTACCAGCGAGGCCGAGCGCCTTGGCGAACTGCGCGAGCGCGTGCGTAAGCGGTCGTGGTTGGGAGCCGGTTCCGGCGAGGTAAACCGGATTGCTTCGGTGGACGAACTTGTCGAGGCACTCGGGCCAGATGTCGCCTTGGTCAGCTATCTATGGGATGGCCAGTCGCGACTAACTGCGATTGTTTTAACCGACCAAGCCCAGCAAGTAGTTGAGCTAGGTGAATCCGAACCGGTCCGGCACCTGATCGCCGGACTGGCCGCAGATTTGGACATGAACGCCAGTGACCTGAGCGTCACGATGGCCCAAGTTATCCGCGAGAGTCTGGACCGGAGGCTGGCCGACATCGCCGCGGCGCTGGTGGACCCGATCCTGAGTCAACTAGGCGACCGTCGCGTGGTGATCACTCAGGCTGGCATTCTGGCCGGAGTGCCGTGGTCGATGCTTGCTGGCTACCGCGGCCGCCCATTGACGATCGCGTTTACGGCCTCTGGTTGGCTCCAGACGCGCGGCCTCGACTCCCCCGTAACCTTGGGCTTAGTCGCTGGCCCGCAGGTTTCTCGAGCGGTCGAAGAAGTCGAACTCTCGGCGACCTGTTGGACCGAGGCAACGGTGTTGACCGACGCCCGGGCGACCACCGCCGCGGTCCAAGACTTGGCGGCGAAAGTCGATCTCCTGCACATTTCGGCACATGGACGCCATTCGGCGGAGAATCCACTGTTTTCGGGCGTGCTGCTGGCCGACGGTCCGCTGTTTGGCTACGACCTCGACCAACTGACCACGGTGCCTCAAGTCGTGATTTTGTCGGCTTGCGAGGTTGGTCGATCGACCCAACGCTGGGCCGAGGAATCGCTCGGCATGGTCAACGCTTGGCTACACGCCGGCGCGCGCTGCGTAATCGCCTCGCCGGCCGCAGTCGCCGACGACGAAGCCTGTGAAGTGCTCTCGCACGTTCACCGCTTGATGGCCGCCGGTGCGGCACCTGCGGTCGCGTTGGCCGAGGCGACGAGTGATCGCCCGACCTCCTTCCTGGCTTTTGGCGCGGGTTGGTGAGTTAGCCGAGCAGTGAGAGTGAGTCGTTGACTGCGGCTGCGGCCGCCCGAAGTGAAGCCACGTCGGGCCCCTTGGCTAGAACGTCTCGAGACGTCGACGGGATGATCGAACCGGTGACCGTGCCGAACAGTCGGCGCAGGTCATCGACCGTTCCGCCTTGGGCACCGAAACCTGGCACCAAGATTGGCCCGTTGAAGTCAAGCCGCTGGGTATCTAGGTGGGCGACGGTTGCACCGATGACTGCTCCGAACGAACCCATCGGGGTTGCGCCCTCGTTGGCTTGGGAAAGTTCGGCGAGGATCTCGTCGCCGACGGTCAGGCCCGAGTCGACCGTGGCCGCTTGGAACTGCATCGCCTCTGGGTTCGAGGTGAAGGCAAGGACGAAAACCCCAGCGTCATTTTGTTCGGCCGCCGCAAAAAATGGCGTCAGCGAGCCGAAGCCAAGATACGGGCTGACCGTGATCGCATCGGCAGCCATCGGCGAATCGTCGTCAAGGTACGCTTCGGCGTAGGCTGCAGCAGTTGAACCGATGTCGCCGCGCTTGACGTCAAGAATTGTCAAGGTTCCGGTGTGGCGAAGGTCTTGCAGCGTTCGCTCCAAGATCGCCACGCCGGCGGCTCCGAAGCGCTCAAAGAAGGCCGACTGCGGCTTAGCGAAGGCGACCTTCCCGGCGAACGCCTCAACACAGGTCGCGGCGAACTGGTCGAGCCCGTCGATTGAGTCGTCCAGTCCCCACTGCTGGAGTAGGTGCGCGTGCGGATCGATGCCAACGCACAGCGGCCCGTAGGCCGACATCGCCACTGCAGCGCGCGAACCGAACGTCATCGGCTGACCTCAGTTGCCCACGACTGCAGCGATCGAACGCCCAGCGAGCCAGCGATTTCGGCCTCGATGCCTTGGACTGCGGCCGCCAACCCCTGCACCGTGGTGATGCATGGGATGCCCTCTGCCACTGCGGCAGTGCGAATCTCGTAGCCGTCGGTTCGGGCGTTCACGCCGCTGGACAGTCCGTGAGGAGTGTTGATGATCAACTGAACGTCGCGTTCGTGGATCTTCTCTACCACCGTGCTGCCGGCGGTGCCGTCCTCGTGAAGCTTACGAAGAACTGTCGCTTTGACACCGTTGCGACCAAGAACCTCGGCCGTGCCGCTGGTGGCCAAGATCTCGAAGCCTAGATCGGCCAGCCGCTTTACGGGAAACACCATATGGCGCTTGTCGCGGTTCGCGACCGAGACGAACACCTTGCCCGAGGTCGGCAGTCCAGTTGCCGAACCGGCCGCCGACTGGCTTTTGGCGAACGCCGAACCGAAGGTGGAGTCAAAGCCCATCACTTCGCCGGTCGAGCGCATTTCTGGGCCAAGAAGCGTGTCGACATATCGACCTTCGAACGTGCGGAACCGGTTGAACGGCATAACCGCTTCCTTGACCGCGATTGGGGCGTTCTCGCGCAGGTGTCCCCCGTCGCCATTGGCCGGCAAAACCCCGGCCGCCCTCAGGTCGGCAATCGATTCGCCCAACATCAGTCGGGCCGCCGCCTTAGCCAACGGCGTGGCGGTCGCCTTGGAGACGAACGGCACGGTGCGCGACGCTCGCGGGTTGGCTTCGAGCACGTAGAGGGTGTCCGAACTGAGCGCGAACTGAATGTTGATCAGGCCACGCACGCCCACACCGCGAGCGATCGCTTCGGTGGACTCGCGGATCCGCTCGATTTCGAGCCGGCCCAAGGTGATCGGCGGCAATGCGCACGCCGAATCGCCAGAGTGAACACCGGCTTCTTCAATGTGCTCCATCACCCCGCCGAGGAACAGTTCTTCGCCGTCGT
>JAKPAQ010000577.1 GCA_029779385.1 Actinomycetes bacterium
TCCAGCCTGCGGTCTGTCCGAAGTTGGACACGACGACGCTGGCGGTGGAGAAGCTGCCATTGGCCGCACCGAACGCGACGAGCACGCCGGAGAAGCCGAAGCCGACGACATCGGCAAAGCCATCGCCGTTCACATCGGCAACGTGGCGCGGGAAGAGATCCTGCGTGGTCCAGCCCGATGCCGGATTGAAGTTGGCGATGACCGCCGCGCCGGGGGCCTTGAACGTAAAGGAATAAAGTCCGTCGGAAAACTGGACCTGCTCCACACCCGCCAGCGTGTCCGTGCCATCCTGCGCCGAGGTGACGGTGAGCGTGTCGACTCCCACGGTAATCGTGGCCTGCGCGCGGGTGGAGGCAAAGATCGCGCGATCGCCGCCCAGACCGCCATCAAGCTGGTCGTTGCCGGTGCCGCCGTTCAGCACATCGCCGCCGCGCGTGCCGACCAGCGTATCGTTGCCGCCAAGCCCGGAAAGCGTGTCATTGCCGTTGGTGCCGACAAGGTAATCATTAAGTGCGGTTCCGGTGACGTTCGAACCGCTGTAATCGTTGTCGGCAATGATGGCCTGCACATTCAGACTGGACGGGCCAAGTGCCAGCGTGGTTGGCGTAAGGATCAGGTTGAAGGTTTCGTCGCCTTCCACGCGCGTATCGCCCAAGATGGTGACAGGGACGAAAGCGACGGTCTGGCCAGGTGCAAAAGTCAGCGTGCCGGTTGCAGCAACATAGTCCTGCCCTGCCGTAGCCGATCCGTCCGCAGTGGCATAGTTGACCTGCAATTGCGTCGCGAATGGCTGGGAAAGGCGCACCTCGAAGATGACCTGATTGGTCGGTTGCAGAGATTCGTGCACGACCGTGCCAGCGCCAGCGATAGCGACGTTATTGCCCAGCCCATCATTATCATAGGCGATGCCGGTGACGAAGAGCGAGCGGGCAGAGCCAGAAAGTTCGGCGTTTTGGGGGTTGAACAGTTCAAGAGTCAGGCTCTCGTCGATTTCGTCCAGATTGTCGCTGTAAACAGTGAACTGCAGGGTTGCGGATGTCTGGCCGGGAGCAAAAGTAAGGATTCCTGTGCGGTTGAAGTCGGTAGACGTCTCGTTAGCCGCAAGTGTGCCATATCCCGGACCGGAAAGGAGGCGATAATTGACAGAAACGGTTCCGGCGGAAGGCTGATCCAGCGTTACCGTGAAGACCATGTCATCGCCTTCAGTCGTTGCGTAGCTGGAAGCCGATATTGCGGGCTGATTGATGGCGGCATCGTCGTTCAGGATGGTCGCGATGCCGACCGTTCCGGCGGGGGAAGGTGCGGCAGCGGGCGGGGTGACTTTGAGGAAGAAGGTTTCCGTGGCCTCGATCGTGGTGTCACCTCGAACCGGCACGTCCACGTAACCGACGACTTGCCCTGCCGCGAGCGAGAGCGTTCCTGACGTGGCGGTATAGTCCTGCCCGGCGGTGGCGGAGCCGTCGAGCGTGGTGTAGTTGAGCGAGAGTGCGACGCTGTGCGGTTGCGACAGGCGCACCTCGAACCGGGCCATGCGGGTGCCGGTGTCGTTTTCATAGACGATGGGCGCGCCGACCAGCACGGCCAGATTGGCACCAGCCCCGTCGTCATCGAGAATGACGCCCATCGCACGCAGGGCCGGACCACCGCCCGCCAGTTCGGCGTTCGACGGATCGAACAGTTCCATCGTCAGGCTCTGGTCCACCTCGTCGAGCGAATCTGACGGAACGTAGATCTGGACGGTTTTGCTCGTCTCGCCCGGCGCGAAAATCAGTTGGTAGACATCGCCCATGTCTCCGTTCCAACTGGTGTTTGCATCGGCAGCGGTGCCAAGACCGTTCCCGGTGAGGAAACGGTAGTTCACCCTTGCTGCCGTGGCAGAAGGCTGGTCCAGCGTGACGATGAAGGCCATGTAATCGCCTTCCACCACGCCATAGCTGCTGACCGATATAGCCGGCTGATTGATGGCGGCATCGTCGTTCAGGATGGTCGCGATCCCGACCGTTCCGGCCGTGGTGGGAGCGGCAGCGGGCGGGGTGATCTTGAGGAAGAAGGTTTCTGTGGCCTCGATCGTGGTGTCACCCGTCACCGGCACGTCCACGTAACCGACGACTTGCCCTGCCGCGAGCGAGAGCGTTCCTGACGTGGCGGTATAGTCCTGCCCGGCGGTAGCGGAGCCGTCGAGCGTGGTGTAGTTGAGCGAGAGTGCGGCGCTGTGCGGTTGCGACAGGCGGACTTCGAACCGGGCCATGCGGGTGCCGGTGTCGTTTTCATAGACGATGGGCGCGCCGACCAGCACGGCAAGGTTGGCACCAGCACCGTCGCCATCGAGAATGACGCCCATCGCACGCAGGGCCGGACCACCGCCTGCCAGTTCGGCGTTCGACGGGTCGAACAGTTCCATCGTCAGGCTCTGGTCCACCTCGTCGAGCGAATCTGACGGAACGTAGATCTGGACCGTTTTGGTGGTCTCGCCCGGCGCGAAAGTCAGTTGCAAGACATCGCCCATGTCTCCGTTCCAACTGGTGTTTGCATCGGCGGCGGTGCCAAGACCGTTCCCGGTGAGGAACCGGTAGTTCACCGTTACAGAACCCTCCCCAGGCTGGTCCAGCGTGACAACGAACGCCATGTAATCGCCTTCGACCACGCCGTAGCTGCTGACCGAGATCGAGGGCTGATCGATGGTGGTGTCGTCGTTCAGAATGGTCGCGATCCCGACCGATCCATCGGTCGACGGCGCGGCGGCGGGCGGAGTGACTTTGAGGAAGAAGGTTTCCGTGGCTTCGATTGTCCTGTCGCCAATCACCGGCACATCCACGTAACCAACGACTTGTCCGCTTGCGATATTCAGGGTGCCAGATGTCGCGACATAGTCCTGTCCGGCCAT
>JAKPAQ010000610.1 GCA_029779385.1 Actinomycetes bacterium
GACGTGTCGCTCGACCAACGGGGACCAGGCCAATCCACGTTCCATTTCAATCGCGAAATGGACGGACCGGGAGAGGTCCACACGTTCGTCGTTGGCGCGTCCTACAGCGCTAGCCACTAACTCGTAGCGGACCCGACGGATCGTGACAGACTCCAGCACTTGGCGGCGACTATCGACGGTCACAACGTCATCCATCGGTGCGGAGGTGGTGATGGGCGGACTGTCTGACCAAACGTCCAATGTGTCAATAGACACCGTTACCCGACGGTACTTGTCGGATTCGGTTACATGCTCGCCGACAATTACGGCCTTCGCATCCCAGGATTCCTCGCCCAAGAAGTTCGGGTCAATTGGCACTGGCATCACGATTCCGGTGGCGTCGAGGACAGTCACTGAATGGTTGTCCTCGGTATGGCCGTGAATCGCTGGCAAAGTCTCCCAACGTGGAGATCCGGAGACGACCTGCCCCTTCTTGATATCGGCATAGAACAGTTGGCCAGCGAGGGAGAGTTCGCAACCGTCGTCCGACACTGTCAGCAGTCCACCAACCTGGTGCCCGGGCTTGTCGGGTCGCCAGAAGCGGCCTCGAACTTGGTAACTGTTGGTACGTGTCTCCATATGCCCCCCCCGAATAGGCCGATAGCCTCGGCGAAGAGTAGGCGACGAGCTATCGGATGGCGGGGCGTCAGATCGAGGGCGATCGCCGGCCTCCCCAACTGGCACGCGCATTCTCGGTTGGGCATCACTTCCGTTCGGTCGTGAGCAATTTGTGAGCATCCGCCTCATTGCCACGTTCCGTGGTCGTCACTGGCGGGCCGAGTACCCAGCAATCTTGCGGGTTTCGACGGAGCCCGAACTCGGATTCGAACCGAGGACCTGCTGTTTACAAGACAGCTGCTCTAGCCAACTGAGCTATCCGGGCGGGATTGGCGGAGTACGTGGCGGACAACTCCGGTGAACGGTCATCGTACCGGCCCTTCGGGCAGCCCATGGCGGCGTTCGGCCCGCGTGGGGCGGACGCGAAGCGACGGCCAATCTGTTCGGGCCGTCGGAGACGCGCCGAACCCGATGGCGCCTTGGGAGATGTCGGGTCAGGAGGTGATTGGTGGGTCCAGCCCGACGCAGTCGGGGCAGTGCTGCCACACGGCTACGGCGTTGCGGACGGCGGCCCAGCACATGACGTTGATGACCCTGCAGGGTTCTGTTGCATCGATCGCTGGGTTCCGGTTCCCGCCGGCGTCGTCATATTGGCCGTCTGACGGTACCTCCGACCTATGTGAATGTCGCCGGGGAGTGGCGGTACGCGTATCGCGCCGTCGACGGCGACGGCCAGATCCTCGACATTGACTAGAGTTCAACGGTGTCTGAGGTGCCAGGTCCGTCCGCGAATGAACCTCGGTCGGCCGGCGACGACCACGGCATCCGGCAGCCGAAGGTGAAGGGCTTGCGTCGGCTCGCGTCGGTGTTGGAGTCCGCCCGTCTGCTGGTAGCGATCGGTTCGCTCATATCGTTGTTGCTCGGATCA
>JAKPAQ010000645.1 GCA_029779385.1 Actinomycetes bacterium
CAGTGACCGAATGGCTATTGCTGTTCACTTCTTTTCTGCTCATGCTGGCCTGCGGCGTCTTCGTCGCGGCCGAGTTCGCCTTTGTGACCGTCGATCGCGCCACGGTGGATCGAGAGGCCGAAGCCGGCGACAAAGGAGCCCAAGGAACCCAAAAGGCGTTACTTAGCCTTTCGACTCAGTTAAGCGGCGCGCAGCTGGGCATCACGATCACGAACTTGGCAATCGGGTTCTTGGCCGAGCCAGCAATCGGGCGCCTCATGCACGGACCGTTGACCTCGCTAGGACTTGAAGGGGCCTCGCTGAGTGCGGCTTCCTACGCGATCGCACTCGGTCTGAGCACGCTAGTGACGATGCTCGTCGGCGAACTCATCCCGAAGAACTTGGCACTGGCGCTGCCCTTGCGGGTCGCGGCAATTACCCAACTGCCGCAACGTGCGTTCACCAAGTCGATGGCTTGGCCGATTCGGGGCCTGAACAACGTAGCCAATCGGACCTTGGAGTGGATCGGTGTCGAGCCTCAGGAGGAGTTGCGTTCGGCCCGCACGCCATTGGAGTTGCGTTCGCTGGTGTTGCGTTCGGCCGAGGAGGGTGCGCTTGGCGGTCAGACCGCCGAACTAGTGGCTCGCAGCATCGCCTTTGGCGATCGGACCGCCGCCGACGTGCGGACCCCGCGAGTCCGCGTTCATTTTCTGGATGAACGCGACTGCGCGCTCGACGTAATCGAGGCAGCGCGACAAACCGGTCACTCCAAGTTCCCGGTCACCGGTAAGACTGCCGACGACATCGTCGGTGTCGTCCATGTGAAGCAGGCTGTGGCGGTAGAACCGGACCGGCGCCGTGCGGTGCGACTGGCCGAGATTGCCGAACCAGCCGCAACCGTGCCAGACACCCTAGAGCTTGACCCGCTACTGACGCTGTTGCGAGCCCAAGACAACCAGTTAGCGATTGTGGTCGACGAATATGGCGGAACAGACGGCATCGTGACCCTCGAAGACCTAATCGAGGAGATCGTCGGTGACATCGCCGACGAACACGATCGGCTCACCGACCAGAGCCGCCACCGTCGTGATGGCACCTGGTCACTTTCGGGACTACTGCGCCCAGATGAGGTGCTGGAGAAGACCGGCATCGACCTGCCCGAGAGCGAAGATTACGAAACGATCGCCGGACTGATTCTGGAACGGCTTGGCCGGTTGGCCGAACGCGGTGATGTCGTAACACTGGAGTTGGCTCCGATCGTCGATGACGGGAACGAAGAGGCGCCAGCCACGATCGTGAAGTTGACGGTTGAACGCCTAGAAGGACGCCGGATTGATCGCGTTGCCGTGACCGTCGACGACTCCTCGGCGAAGGAGGCCGACAAATGAGCGGCTGGCCAGCACTGGCGTTGACGGCGGTCCTGCTTGGGCTCAATGCGCTCTTCGTTGCCGCAGAATTCGCCTTACTTTCGGCTCGTCGAACCCAACTCGAACCGGCCGCGCAAGCGGGAAAACGCAGCGCCAAACTCGCGCTCAAGGCGATGGAGAATGTCGCCCTGGCGATGGCGGCGGCTCAACTCGGCATCACGATTTGCTCCCTGGGACTAGGCGCAATCAGTGAACCGGCGATCGCACACCTGCTTGAACCAGTGTTCGAGTGGGCGGGGATTTCAGAAGCGCTGGTGCATCCGATCTCATTTGCGATCGCATTGTCATTCGTCGTCTTCTTGCACGTCGTCTACGGCGAAATGGTGCCAAAGAACATTGCGTTGGCCGCGCCGGACAAAGCGGCGCTTATTCTCGGTCCGTTCATGCTGGCGGTGATCGCGGTCCTCAAACCCCTGGTGGTTTCCCTAAACGCGATCGCCAACCTCGCTGTGAGGATTTTTGGCATCGAACCCAAAGACGAAGTCGCATCGACCTTCACTCATAACGAGGTCGCCGGTCTGGTCGAGGAGTCTCGCCGCGAGGGCCTGCTTGACGACCACGAATACGACCTAGTTACCGGTGCGCTTGATTTCTACGGTGGAACCGTCGCCAAGGTGTTGCTGCCAACGGCGGGCCTGGTGACGTTGAACCAAGGGGCGACCCCAGTAGATGTCGAAGAGGCCTGCGCCCGGACCGGGTTCTCCCGGTTCCCCGTCACCGGTGACGACGGCGAGTTCATCGGCTACCTGCACATCAAAGACGTCCTCGAAACTGACGAAGACAGTCGAATCCAGCCAATCGCAGACAAATGGCTGCGCCCGCTTAGTGCGATTAGCGAGTCCAGCGGCCTGTATGACGCCCTGCGAACGATGCAGGCCAAGGGATCTCATATGGCTCGGGTCGCCGACGACGCCGGCGCGATCCTCGGGGTGGTCATGTTGGAGGACGTACTTGAGGAACTGGTCGGCGAAATCCGCGAATCGGCCTGAACGGTGACACGGTAAGGACCCAGCGCGCTGCGCCATTAGGATTGGGCCGTGGCCGCACAAACTCCAGAAGTTCTTGCCGAAACTCAGCACGACACCGTCTTGGTGGTCGATTTCGGTGCCCAGTACGCCCAATTGATTGCCCGTCGCGTCCGAGAGGCCCGGGTTTACTCCGAGATCGTGCCGCACACGATGTCGGTCGAGGAGATGCTCGCCAAGAAGCCGGCCGCAATCGTCCTATCCGGTGGGCCTGCATCGGTCTATGAGCCCGGTGCGCCACAGTTGGACGCGACCCTCGTCGAGTCTGGTGTGCCGGTATTTGGGATTTGCTATGGGTTCATGGCGATGGCGAAGGCACTTGGCGGAGAAGTTGCTCAGACCGGGCAGCGTGAATACGGCCGAACCGCGGTATCTGTCCTCGAACCCGGAACCCTGCTCGCTGGTTTGCCCGAGACGCTAACTAGTTGGATGTCTCACGGTGACGAAGTTGTCAAACAGCCGACCGGTTTCACCCTGAGTGCTCGCAGTCCACGCGCGACCGTGGCCGCCTTCGAGAACGTAGAGCGCCGGTTGGCGGGCGTCCAGTGGCACCCAGAGGTGCTGCACTCTGAGCACGGCCAGCAGATCCTCGAAAAGTTCCTGTTCGAGATCGCCGGTTGTTCCCCATCGTGGACCAGCGCGAACATCGTCGAGGAGCAGATTGCCCTCATCCGCGAGCAGGTCGGCAACGCCCGAGTCATCTCAGCGCTTTCGGGCGGTGTTGACTCGGCCGTCTCGACGGCATTGGTCCAGCGTGCCATCGGCGACCAGTTGACTGCGGTTTTCGTCGACCACGGGCTACTTCGCCAAGGCGAGGCCGAGCAAGTCGAACGCGACTATGTCGAAGCCACCAGCGTCAACCTGAAGGTGGTTGACGCGAGCGCTACCTTCTTGGGCCACCTCACCGGCGTGACGGATCCAGAGACCAAGCGCAAGATCATTGGCCGCGAGTTCATCCGCACTTTTGAGGCCGCCGAACGCGAGATCATGGCGACCCCGGGTGAGCCGGTGAAGTTCCTCGTTCAGGGCACGCTTTACCCCGACGTGGTCGAGTCCGGTGGGGGAGAAGGCGCCGCCAACATCAAGAGTCACCACAACGTCGGCGGGCTGCCAGAGGACCTCGAATTCAGCTTGATCGAGCCGTTGCGGACCCTGTTCAAGGACGAGGTGCGTGAAGTCGGCCGCCAACTGGGCATCCCCGAGGCGATCGTCGGCCGCCATCCTTTCCCCGGCCCTGGTCTGGCGATTCGGATCGTCGGCGAAGTCACCCCAGAGCGAATCGAACTGCTGCAGCAAGCCGACGCGATCGTCCGCGAAGAGACCACCGCAGCCGGCCTAGACCAAGAGATTTGGCAGTTCCCGGTCGTGCTGCTGGCAGACGTGCGCTCGGTTGGGGTTCAGGGCGACGGTCGCACCTACGGTCACCCGATCGTGTTGCGACCAGTGTCCAGCGAGGACGCCATGACCGCGGACTGGAGTCGCCTGCCGTACGAACTGCTCGAAAAGATCTCCACCAGGATCACCAACGAGGTCAGCGAAGTGAATCGGGTGGTGCTCGATATCACCAGCAAGCCGCCCGGAACCATCGAGTGGGAGTGAACCCAGGCCACGACTGGGCCGAAAACGGCTTCGTGGCGGTTGGTTAGGCTGTTGGAGTGAACGTTCGAGTCGTCAGGTGGACCGTGCTGTCGGTGGCAGTGGTGGCTCTAGTGGGCGTTGTCATCGCTTTCGTGCTCTCTAGCCAAAACAATGATCGGGCAGTTGACGCAGTTCAGCCCGCGACCGTTGCGACCACTACCGGTCCGACCGAGTCGGCGACCCCGAGCCCCACCCCAAGTGCGACCCCGTCGCCTGCGTGCGCCGACGACACGACTCAACTGAGTCTGGAAAATGGCAGCCCGAGGAGTTTGCTTCCCGATTGCGGACAGAAGCCGGTTACTCAAGCCGAACAGGCAAAAAAGGGGCTAGGTCTGGCCTGCGGCGGCGACTACCCGGTGATCCTCTACAAGTCGACTACCAGCGGAGCCAAGACCGCAATCTGTAGTCGAGACGTCATTGGCGACCGGGTTCGGATGGTGGTCAAACTCAACGGTGAAGACCCCCTCGACCTAGCCACTGAATACAAGTGGCGCCTTGATGCCTACGTTGCGCAAAAGGGCGGGACTCGCTTCGTGTTGCATGCGGTGGACGGAACTCTAGAGATCACCCGGAACGGTTCGACAACTTCTCAGGAGTCCAAAGACTGGATCTCGCTCGATAATGAGCCAGATGACTGACCGCGGTGATTGGCCGCGGACCCTACTGCGCTAGTTTGAAACTGAAACCCCGAACAAGGAGCACATCGACGTGAGCACCACCCCCGTCAAAGTTGCCGTGACCGGCGCCGCCGGCCAAATCGGCTACAGCCTGCTGTTTCGTCTGGCCAGCGGTTCGCTGCTCGGCCCCGACACCCCGATCCAGTTGCGACTGCTTGAAATCACCCCGGCGCTGAAGGCGCTCGAGGGAGTTGTCATGGAGTTGGACGACTGCGCGTTCCCGACTCTCGATTCGGTCGAGATCGGCGACGACCCGAACCACATTTTCGAAGGCGTGAACCTCGCGCTGCTCGTCGGTGCGCGCCCGCGTACCAAGGGCATGGAGCGCGGTGACCTCCTTGAGGCCAACGGCGCGATCTTCACCGCTCAGGGCAAGGCGCTCAACGCGGTTGCCGCCGACGATGTTCGCATCGGTGTGACCGGCAACCCGGCCAACACCAACGCGCTGATCGCATCGAAGAACGCCCCGGACATTCCCGTGGAGCGGTTCAGCGCGCTGACTCGCCTGGACCACAACCGGGCGATCAGCCAGTTGGCTGCCAAGACCGGCGCCAAGGTCGCGGACATCACCAAGATGACGATCTGGGGCAACCACTCGGCCACCCAGTACCCGGACATCTTCAACGCTCAGATCGCTGGTCGTAACGCGGCTGAGGTCGTGGGCGACCAGGCTTGGATCGAGTCCGACTTCATTCCGACCGTTGCCAAGCGTGGCGCGGCCATCATCGAAGCCCGGGGCGCGTCCTCGGCCGCTTCGGCTGCTTCGGCGACCATCGACGCGGCTCGCGACTGGCTGACCGGTTCGGCCGAAGGCGACTGGGTGTCGATGGCTGTTGCATCCGATGGCTCCTACGGCGTGCCCGAAGGCATCATCAGCTCCTTCCCCGTCACCACCAAGAACGGCGACTGGGAAATCGTTCAGGGCCTCGAAGTCGACGAGTTCAGCCGGACCCGGATCGACGCGAGCGTTGCCGAACTGATCGAAGAGCGTGACGCCGTCACCGAACTCGGGCTGATCTGAGTTTTATTCGAGCAGCGTCTTAACTGCGACAGGGCCGACCGGGAAACCGGTTGGCCCTGTTTCGTTTTTCCTGACTCTGCGGCCGCCTTAGCGCGAACCTAATTGCTAAAGCTTCTAGCCCGGAACGATAAAGGACAGCACTACCAGCGAGACGCCGAGGAACCCCATCCAGGCAATGTCGAACACCTTGCCGCGCACGCGGAGCATGCCGGTGTGGTCGAGCGGGACGAATGCGCGGGCGATCGCCGCTGCGATGAACGAAGCACCAATAACGAAGATTCCGGTTCGCCACCAGCCCAAATAGATCACAACGAGGGCAGCGGCCACCACGATCAGGTGCAGCAGATAGATCCGCGAGCCGTAGCTGCGGGGCAAGTTCACTGTGATTCCTCGGCCGCCAACTCGCAGAAATCCACGACGTTGCTCAGCAGCATGGCCCGGGTCATTGGGCCGACTCCGCCGGGGTTTGGCGTCACCCAGCCGGCCACGTCGACCACGTCGGGAGCCAACTCGCCAACGATCTTTCCGTCGGCATCTCGGCTTACGCCCACGTCCAACCGCGCGGCGCCGGGCTTGACCATGTCGGCGGTGATGATGCCAGGCACGCCGGCTGCGGCGATCACGATGTCGGCTCGTCTGACCTCGGCGGCCAAATCCTTCGTGCCGGTGTGGCAAAGAGTGACCGTCGCGTTCTCGCTGCGGCGAGTCAGCAGCAGGCCCATCGGCCGACCAACGGTGATCCCGCGGCCAACTACCACTACATGCTGTCCGGCGATCTCGACGTTGTGCCGGCGCAGCAGCTCGATGATGCCGCGCGGCGTGCACGGCAGCGGTGCGGCCTTGCCGAGCACCAGCCAGCCCAGATTCGTCGGGTGGAGTCCGTCGGCGTCCTTGGCCGGGTCGATCCGGCCGATCACGGCGTTCTCATCGATTCCAGCAGGCAGGGGAAGCTGCACGATATAGAGCGTGCAAGCCGGGTCTGCGTTCAACTGGTCGACCGCAGCTTCAACTTCTGCTTGGGTTGCGTCTGCGGGCAGATCGATCCGAATCGACTCGATGCCGATCTCGGCGCAGTCCTTATGTTTGGCGCCGACATACCACTTACTGGCGGGGTCGTCACCAACAAGGATCGTGCCCAACCCGGGCATGATTCCGCGTTCACGCAGGGCCGAAACCCGTTCGCGAAGTTCGATCTTAATCTCGGCAGCGACGGCCTTGCCGTCAAGACTCTGGGCAGTCACAGGGTTGAGTCTTTCACGAACGAACTACGGTCAGCCGATTGGCTCAGTGGAAGAAGTGCCGGGTGCCGGTGACGTACATCGTCACGCCGGCTGCCTGAGCGGCCAAGACAGTCTCTTCGTCACGAACTGAACCGCCTGGCTGAACGATCGCGCGGACGCCGCCGTCTATCAGGATCTGTGGTCCGTCAGCGAACGGGAAGAAGGCATCCGAGGCCGCGACCGCACCGCTGGCCCGTTCGGTACCGGCGCGTTCGAGCGCGAGGCGGCACGAATCGACTCGGTTCACTTGGCCCATGCCGACGCCGACCGAGGCGCCGTCCTTAGCCAGCAGAATCGCGTTCGACTTGACTGCACGGACTGCCTGCCACGCAAAGACCAGATCTGAGAAGGTGTCGTCGTCTGCCGGTTCGCCGGCAACCAGAGTCCAGGTCGTCGGGTCATCACCGGCGGCGTCAACTTGGTCGGCTTGCTGCAGCAGGATACCGCCGCTGACCGGCCGCATTTCGGCGGAGCTGCCCGCCGTCGGGGCGGGGCACTGCAGAATCCGGATGTTCTTCTTCGCCTGCAGTACTTCAACGGCGCCATCTTCATATCCGGGCGCCACGATGACCTCGGTGAAAACTTCGGCAACCTGCTTGGCCATCTCGACCGAAACTGGCCGGTTGGCCGCAATGACGCCACCGAAAGCCGAGACCGGATCGCAGGCGTGTGCCCGTGCGTGCGCCTGCGCGATGTCGGTGCCGATCGCGATGCCACACGGATTCGCGTGCTTGATGATCGCCACGGCAGGTTCGGCGTGGGTGAACGCTGCGCGCCGAGCCGCATCGGTATCGACGTAGTTGTTGTACGACATTTCCTTGCCGTGCAACTGGGTCGCCCCAGCAAGTCCGCCCGAGCCGTCGGTGTAAAGCGCGGCCTGCTGGTGCGGGTTCTCGCCGTAGCGCAGCACCGCCGAGCGCTCCCAGGTAGCGCCAGCGAACGCCGGGAACGACTCATCGTCGGCGGGTGCGTAAACCGAGGAGAACCAGGAGGCGACTGCGACGTCGTATGCCGCGGTGTGGGCGAACGCCTGCGCGGCGAGCAGTTTGCGCTGGGCCAGCGTGAACCCACCGCCAGCAACGGCTGCTGCGACCTCGCCGTAGGCATCGGGGGAGACCACGACCGCAACGCTCGGGTGGTTTTTGGCTGCCGCGCGCACCATCGACGGACCGCCGATGTCGATCTGCTCGACTACCTCGTCATTGGATGCGCCAGAAGCCACTGTTTCGCGGAAGGGGTACAGGTTCACGATCACCAGGTCGAACGGTTCGACCTCCAACTCTTCTAACTGACGGCGGTGATCAGGCAGGCGCAAATCGGCCAAGATTCCGGCGTGAACGCGCGGGTGCAGGGTTTTTACTCGCCCGTCGAGGCATTCGGGAAAGCCCGTCAGTTCCTCAACAGCGGTAACCGGCACCCCGGCGGCCTGGATGGTTTTGGCGGTCGATCCGGTGGACACAATCGAAACGCCAGCAGCGTGCAGCGCTTGAGCCAGCTCTTCGAGGCCGGTCTTGTCGTAAACCGAGACTAGGGCGCGTTTGATTGGGCGCAGGTCGCTCATTTCGGATCCTTTTGGTTGAAGCGGATTTTGCGGCCAGTGATCTCGAATGGTTCACGGGCCAGTCGGCCCACCCACTCGACAAGCATGGCGCGCTCTTGGGTCTTGATTCGTTCGTGCAGAGTTTCGACGTCGTCATCGTCGAGGACCGGGACGCTTACTTGGGCCACAATCGGGCCGGTGTCGACGCCCGCGTCGACGATAAACAAGGTGGCGCCGGTGACCTTCACCCCGTATGCGAGTGCGTCTTGTGGGCCGTGCATGCCAGGGAATGAAGGCGACAGCGCTGGGTGGGTGTTGACCGTTCGGCCGCCAAATCTTGCCAAGAACCGTGGGCCGGTCAACTTCATGAAGCCAGCCAACACCACTAGATCAGGCTGGTGGGCCAACACCTCTTCGGTGAGTGCTTCGTCCCAGGCTTCGCGGCTATCAAAATCGCCAACTCTAGTGATGAAGGTGTCGATGCCGTGCCGTTCGGCGCGGCGCAGACCTTCAATACCGCCTCGGGCGGCGCCGACCGCGACCCCCTTGGCGCCGTATTCGAGATCTTCGGTCGCATCGATCAGAGCCTGAAGATTCGTGCCCGATCCAGAGACCAGCACCACCAAGCGGGCGGGTTCAGGATGGGGAAAAGTCACGGGAATAACGATAGTGTGCGCCGATTCCACCGAGCGCGGCACCCACAGCCATCGTCGGCACCGCGAGCAGTAGCGTCTCGAACGGCGCAGGGCCGACCTGTTGCATGAGGCCCGGGCCAATTGCGCCGCCGGAGGTTTCGGTGGCGAGCCAAATGATCAATCCGGCGATGACACCGGCCAGCGAGGTGTCGGCTACCACTCGCCCCCACCGTGGGTCAACGTTTCTACTCAACTGCCGATAGGCGACGAACCCGCCGACTGCCGCGCTCAGTACCGGAATCAGCATCAGCAAGATGGTTGCCGAGTTGAACGGGCCAGGATCTGGCAAAGCCGCTAGTGGCGGGAAGGCCGGGACCGCACCGAGGTGACTTCCGGCGAGGTCAACCGAGGTGTCCGGGCCGATTGAAAAGCCCGGACCCAAGATGACTGAGGTGGTCCAAAGGATGAGGGTCGGTGCGGCCAGAACACACATCAAAATCAGCAGCAGCGGTGAGTCTGGGCCGAGTGAGGCCCAAACGTCGGCCGCTTGGTCGAGGTGTCGGTTCAGCATGACCAGGGTGATGACTGTGGCACTGCCAAGAACTCCGATGGTTGCCGTTGCGGCACCTTCGGCGACCGGTTGCCAGCGTGCTGGCAGGCCCAGCCAAGGCAAATCGCCTTGTTTGGCTGCGCCAAGAGCCGAGGCGAGGCCAACTACTAGGAAAGCGCCGAAGGCGGACCGCACGAGTGAGGTTGAGGCCGAATCCGAGGAGGTGACCGCAGAACAGATCGCGGCTATTACCCCGGTGATGCCGCCGACTTTGGCTCCGAATGCCAGCGGATCTACGGCTGATTTGCGCACCACTAGCCGGGCGAGTAACCAAGTCAAGCCAAATACTATTAGGGTCGCGCCGATTCCGACGACGTCGATCCGGACATTATCCAGTGTTATCGACGCGCCGAGCGAAACCAGCCAAGTCTGAACAGCCGCGCGCAACAACGACAGCGCGCTTTCGGCTGTTCCGGCCACTGCGATTGCCAAAGCGGCGACTACCAGCGACGCCACTGTTGAAACGACAGCCAAAACTATCGCCGGGCGCCACTGGTCTAGGGGACGGGACTCGGGCACCTCACCATCCAACAGGTAATGTGGCAAAGATTCTGACAGCACACGCCGTGCCCGAGTTCGAGACCACAGAGGTGGATCAAGATGGCCCAAGTCGACGATTTCGACGACTTCTATGCCTCGACCCATCGACTAACTCTCGCGGTTACCTATGCCTCTTGTGGAGACCAACGGGTGGCAGACGAGGCGACGGTCCACGCCTACGAACACGCTTGGCGGCGTTGGGACGTAGTTTCGTCGGCCGACTCGGTTCGCTATGCCCGCGAAGAAGCATGGAAGTCGATTCTGTTGTCTCGCGGAGCGCACCCGCTTCGCCGCAAAGAATCATCGGGAACCGATCGAGGTCTGGTTGGTGCGCTGATGGAGTTGGATCCAGCCAGCCGCCGGCTAATCGCGTTGATGACGATTGCCAATCTAGATATCGATACTGCGGCCGCCGAATTGTCGCTTGACGACGAAGAGGCTATCGAATTGGCCAGTCGTGGTTTTGGTCGACTTGAAGCAGCGCTCGGGGCCTCTATCGACGAGGTCGGGGCTCGACTTGGCGAACTTGCTGGGGTCACGGCGGTGATCAGTATGCCTACCGCTGGAGAGATACGTCGGTCGGCGAGCAAAGGCGAACGGCGCAACCGTTTGTTGCTGGTCTTGACTGCAATGGTCCTTGTCTTGGTCGGTGGCGCGCTAGTGGCCCAAGGTGCCCCGCTCGACCGCGAGGTGGCTCTGCCAGCTCGTGAACAAATTGGTGCCGAGACTCGAGACATCGTGTTGGACTCGCACAATATCGGCACCGACGATCTACTCAAGAGCGAACAGGTCGCCGAGCTTCGTCCAGCTGCGGTTTGGTCTGTTGAAGGCACCGAAACCGACTTGACTAACAAGACCCCGTACGCGACCTGCCCGACGAAACGCTTCGCCGACCCCGACCCGCTGAAGGTTTTTGTTCGGGCTTACTCCTCGGATGTTGCAGATCGGGTAACTCAGTCACTTGAGATTTCGCGATCCGAGAAGGCATCTGAGAAAGCGTTCGATTCTCTTGTTGCGGCCTATGCCAACTGCGAGCATCCGCGAACCAGGCTGATCGATGCGTACACGGTCAAGCGGCCCTTCGGAGATTTCAAAATCTTGCGACTTCAGTCCTACCGAGATCCTGCGAGGTTCTTTACCGTCGGCATGGCGCAATCGGGTTCGTTGACTTCGACCCTGGTATTCGAAACGCCCGGGACTAAAGCGACCGACGTCAATGTTTTTGCCAAGGTGCTGAACGACTCGGTGGCTCGGGTATGCGCCGATTCCGGCGGTGATTGCACGCAAGAGTTTGTAGTTGCTAGGGCCTTGCCGCCGGCGGCTGCAAGCCATCCGGAATTTCTTGGCGTGGTAGACCTGCCGCCGGTCAGCACGGTCGACAGCGTTTGGAGTGCAAGCGAACCGGTTGACGTGGGAAGCCAGAACGCGGCGGCAACGCTTTGCGATGAGTCAACAATGACCGGTGCGAACGTCGTCGAGGCAAAGACTCGCTTGTTCGCAATCCCAGAAGCAAAGGAACTGCCCGAGCAGTTCGCATTGACTCAGTCTGTGGCCCAAATGTCATCGCCAGCGGAAGCGAACAAGTTCTTCGATGGGGTAAAGAAAAAGATCAACAAGTGCCCTGACGGAGACCTACCGGCAAAAATTGATCAATCTAAGCGTATTCGTGGTTCCGGCTACGACGGCCGCTCTTGGCGTGTCGGCATTGAAGTGGCCAAGGACAAATACGCCTACTACCGCATGGGTGTCGTGTACCGCGGTTCTGCTGTGACTCAAGTCCTGTTTCCGCCAGCTGGCAAGTACGCGCTGGGCGAAAGCGACTTCAGGGCAGTGATGAATCGCGCGGGCGAAAGACTCGCCTACGCCGGTAATTAGTGGCGTAGGCGGCGGAACCTCGAAACCAAAAGAAGTTGGCCCCGGCAACCAAATGGTTGCCGGGGCCAACTAATTGACTGGAGCGTCAGAGGTTCTTCATGATCTCGCGCATCAGGTCGGCAGTCTCCGAAGGCGTCTTGCCTACCTTGACTCCGGCGGCCTCGAGGGCCTCCTTCTTAGCCTGCGCGGTGCCTGAGGAGCCCGAAACAATGGCGCCTGCGTGGCCCATCGTCTTGCCCTCAGGCGCGGTGAACCCGGCGACGTAGCCGACAACCGGCTTGGTCACGTGCGCCTTGATGTACTCCGCGGCCCGCTCCTCGGCGTCGCCACCGATTTCGCCAATCATCACGATGGCCTTGGTCTCCGGGTCGTTCTCGAAGGCTTCAAGGGCGTCAATGTGCGTCGTGCCGATGATCGGGTCGCCGCCGATGCCGATCGCGGTGGTGAAACCGTAATCGCGCAATTCGAACATCATCTGGTACGTCAGCGTGCCCGACTTCGACACTAGGCCGATCGGGCCCTTGCCGGCGATCGTGTGCGGGGTGATGCCCGCCAACGATTCGCCGGGGCTGATGATGCCGGGGCAGTTCGGACCGATGATCCGGGTCTTCTTGCCTTGGGCGTAGGACCAGAACTCAGCGGTGTCCTGAACCGGCACGCCCTCGGTGATGACCACGAGCAGGCCGATTTCGGCGTCGATGGCTTCGACGACGGCATCCTTGGTGAATGCCGGCGGCACGAAGGCTACCGACACGTTTGCGCCGGTTGCTTCCATCGCTTCGGCCACGGTGCCAAAGACCGGGAGTTCCTGCCCGTTTAGTTCAACAGTCGTGCCGGCCTTGCGCGCGTTCACGCCACCGACAATGTTTGAACCGCCCTGAAGCATCAGGTCAGTGTGCTTGGAGCCCATACCGCCAGTGATTCCCTGGACGATGATCTTGGAGTCCTTGTTGAGGTAGATCGTCATTTCAGTTCGCTCCGTTCCTCAGGCGTTCGCCAGCTCGGCGGCTTTGTCAGCCGCGCCGTCCATGGTGTCTACAAGCGTGACCAGCGGGTGGTTCAGCTCGTTGAGGATCTCGCGGCCGGCGTCGACGTTGTTACCGTCTAGCCGAACAACGAGAGGCTTGGTGGCGTTCGCGCCAAGGATTTCCAGCGCTCCCTTGATGCCGTTAGCAACCTCATCGCATGCGGTGATGCCACCGAACACGTTCACGAACACGCTCTTGACCTGCTCGTCGCCCAAGATCACGTCAAGGCCATCGGCCATGACCTTGGCGTTCGCGCCGCCGCCAATGTCGAGGAAGTTGGCCGGCTTGACGCCGCCATGGTGCTCACCTGCGTAAGCAACAACATCCAAGGTGCTCATGACTAGGCCAGCACCGTTACCGATGATGCCTACTTGGCCGTCGAGCTTGACGTAGTTGAGGCCGAGCTTCTTGGCCTTAGCCTCGAGCGGGTCGGCCTCTTCAGAGATCTCGAACTGCTCGTGGTCCGGGTGGCGGACTTCGGAGGCGTTCTCGTCCAAGCTGACCTTGCCGTCGAGCGCTTCGAGCTTGTCGCCGGCGAGTCGAGCCAACGGGTTGACCTCAACTAGAGTGG
>JAKPAQ010000654.1 GCA_029779385.1 Actinomycetes bacterium
TCTCCATCGCCCCGAGTCTATTCATGACTCGACCGGTCACCGGATCGTTGGGCTCGACGAGCTTGGACAGCGCCATCCGCGCGGTTCGCTCGTCGTCTGCGCGGTCACTCAGCCCAGACATCGTCGATTCCTCTCGGCGTTCGATACCGACGAGGTGCGCACGCGCTCACTGGCCCGGACGGTGGAACTGAGCCGCCCAGAAGATGTCTATGGGCGTTCGCTGGGATCGTCCACGATGAGCCCCGCCTCGACGAGGGACGCCCGCACTGCCTTGCGGTCCACACCCATTCATCGTCCGATCGCACGCATCGAGACGCCTGCTCGCGCCAGACGCACGGACTCCGCCTTCTCGTCGACGCCCAGCCCTGGTCGGCGACTCGGTACGTTGCTGCGGCGAAGGTGGGAGAACACCGTGGCGCGGTGGATGCCGTACCTCTCAGCGAGAGCCCTCACGCCCATCCCGGCCAGGTAGTCGCCGACGAGCGCGTCCACAGCAACGGCGGTGAGAAAAGTTTGAGTCGTCTCGACAGTCCCCACAACAGGGCCGCTATCGTCCCTCGGAGCAGCACTCTTGGGCCGCCGCGAGACCGCGCAGACCCCGCGATTCAGGCGGTTGACCAGAGTTTTCGTCTTGGGGCAGAGTCGCCAAACGTGCTACTCAGGCACCCCAAGGTGATGTCTCAAAACATCGGGATAGCCCGAACCCACAAAATACGGGTTCGGGCTATCTCTTTTTCTGCTGCGATTGGTAGCTCTTGCTCGTGTCGGTGGCGAATTCGGCACTACGCGACCAAACCCTGGCGGCCTGCTTCGGTTCAAACCGTCGAGTGGGTCGCGCCGTAGCGCGCACTGATCGGCGCTGCCGTGGCGCCATGCAGCACGACGCTCAGTAGCACGGTCGCGGTGATAATGCTGACCACTCGGTCCCCGTCGGCGGGGGCCAGTCCTTCCACTGCAAGCAGGGCGAAGACGACCGAAGCTAGGCCGCGCGGGCCGAACCAACCGATCACGCCTACCGTGGCTAGGTCGAGTTTGCTGCCAATAAGAACCAGCGCCACCGGCAACATCCGCACCACAGTCAAGGCTAGGGCCGCAAACAGGAAATCCTGCCACTGCGCATGTCGCAGGAATGGCAGCATCACCGCGCCGAACATGAACCACACCACCAGTGAGGCAAGTTCGGCTAGGTCGTGAGTGAACGCCAACGACTCCTCAAGTTCGTCGCGGGTGGCAGCACCGAAAGCAATGCCCGCTACGAAGGCGCCAACGAAGCCATTTCCGCCGATCTCGATTACGGCGGCGTAGCCCAAGAACGCGACCGCCGCCACGCCAACCTCGCGGTAGGAGGCCGCGACCCAACCGTGATCACGTGCCCGCTGTAGTAGCCAGGCGGCGACGAACCCAATCGCGGCACCGCCGGCCACACCCACTGCCAACTCCAGCAGCGCACCGCCCTCGGACTCGACTTCCAAGGCCGTGCCGGCAACGGCCGCGACCAAGAAAAACTTCACGAACGGGGTGGCGATGCCGTCGTTCAGGCCACTCTCCACGTTCAGGACGCGGCGGATCCGCTCAGGAACTCGCTCGTCCTCAATGATTGCCGCCCCGAGGGCCGCGTCCGTTGGCGCTACTGCCGCGCCGATGACCGCGCAAACCCACCAACTAAGCGACGGAAAGACGAAATGCGCGACGAGCGTGCCCAGCCCAATGGTCAACGGCAGACCCACCACGAGCAACCGAATCGGCAGGCCCGCATCGCGGCGCAAGTCAGTGATATTCACCCGGGCGGCATCACTGAACAGCACGATGGCCAGCGCGATCTCGGCCATCTGCCGCAAGCCCTCGTTCGCAATCCCCACGTCGAGTCCGCTGGGAAAACTCACGAGCAAGAACCCGACGGCCACAAACCACATCGGAGCGGAGATGTTGAACCTCTCAAGCCGGGCGGACAGGAGCGTCCACACGACGGCCGTACTCGCCAATCCAGCGACGACCAACATGTCTATTTCCACGGCGCCCAACCCCTCGCGTAACACCGGACAAAGGATGCCCAATAGTCGTTCAACCTAGCCAATGCCGAGCGTATTGCACACGGCCACCGGCGGCGACCATTGTTCGAAGTGCCGCGAACTTCAGGCGCCCCGAGCCATCCAGTTGGCCGACCTAGCGACGAGCCGTTCGAGCGGACCGCGCCCCAACGTCATTGCCCACACGGTCGCACCTGTGACCAGACCGACGCTCACCCAAGCCCAGGTGGCTAACCCGCTCGGGAACTCCCCGAGAGGTTGGCCGGCGAGCACGACATAAACGACGATGTGTGCCGCATACGTCGTAAGCGGCATGGAGCCCAGCGCAGCGATCGGGATAAGGACCCAGCGCAACGGCCGGGCCAGCAGCAGGCAGGCGCCGATAACGGCGAGCGCGAAACCGCCCGAGGCGATCAGTTCAAAAGTGCCGCCAGAGTGTTCGGCGACTGACAAGGAACGCGAGAGGATCTGCTGCCTTGGGTTGCCCGCAGTCAGACTGGACAGGTAGGCACCGCCGGTGCCATTGGTTTGAGATTCTGCGATTGCCGGTGGCGCGCAACTTATCCATTCGCCCGGCACTACTTCACATTCCATACCGCTCGCGTCGACCTGCTCGCCGGGCACTAATTTCAAGTCTTTCGAGCCAGAATCCCCGCCGGCCGGAGACGAATCCGCGCTGTGCTCGAAGCCCAGCTCCTCGGCCACGGCCGCACCCGCGGCATAACCGGAAACCGCCAAGGTGATGCCGCCCAGCAAGACCCAAGACGCGACTTTAAGCGAATCGATACGCAACCGGCCGAGCGCCATCCCAAGTAGCATCAGCGCCAACCAAGCGGGCAGCGGATAGGTGCCGAACAGCGAGATGTTCAACGCCGGACCCTGGGCGCTCAGGCTGAGGACGCTGAGCACTGCGAGTAATGCTGGGCCCGCGAGCGCGAAACAGGCAGCCGCGATGAATAGGTGTCGCACCCGAAATCGAAGGAACGGAATTGCCGCGATGAAGAGCAGCCCGTAAACGCCAAGAATGACTGCGATGCCAGTGTTGAGGAGTTCGAGTGCAATCCCGATTAGGAAGATCGCGGTGCCGCGGCCAAGCAACTTCAGTCGTAGCCGCGGCAGGTCGGCCGCACTCGGCAACTTGGTGCGTCCGTTGGTAAGCGAGACCGAGATTCCCGCCAACACTGCGAACAGGATCGCCGACCGACCGGTAACGATCCCACCCCAAGTGGCTGGGTCGGACCAGTGCAGAGTCGGGACCTGCGCCATATGCGCCGCAGCCATTCCCAAAACGGCGAGCCCGCGGGCCACATCCAAACCCATGATGCGTGGCGGGCGACCGAAGTCGCGGACTCGGCCAAGCACCCGAGTACTGGGACTTGAGGGCTTCGATTCGGCCTCACCAACCGGACCTTTGCCGAGTTCCAAATCTACGAGGTCGGTTGACAGTTCACGCGCGCTCGACACTCGAAGGATCCTACCGAGTGCAACACAACTGTTGCCGGGCTTTCGAGCGGCCGACTCAGTCCTGCAGGATCGGCACCACGTCGGGCGCGCCCATTCGGGCCGCATCGGCGGTCTCATCGTCGACCATTGTCTGGCTTTCGCGTTCGGCCGCGACCCGCATTTTGTAGTGCTCGACTTCGAGATCGCGCTGCTCAGTCGACCAGCCCAACGGGCCGGCCATCAACGAGGCGGCTTCGGCCGCACTGTCGGTGCCACGACCAAAGGTTTCGATCGAAAGCCTGGTTCGGCGAGCCAAGATGTCGTCCAAATGCCGCGCGCCCTCGTGGGTGACGCCGTAGACGACCTCGGCGCGCAAATAGTCGTCGTTTCCGGCCAACGGTTCGGCTAGTTCGGGTCGCTGCACCATCAGGTCGAAAACCTCGACAGCTAGTGAACCGTAGCGATTCAGCAGGTGTTCGATTCGGCCGACGCCAACACCGTGCCGCTCCGCCAAGGCGTGACGTTGGTTCCACATCGCTTCATAACCCTCGGCGCCCAACAGCGGCACCTCATCGGTGCAGCAGCGCGGCACTCGCCGATCGAGCATCGACTCCATCTGCTGGACGGCCGCGTCGATCGCGTCTTTGGCCATCACCCGATAGGTCGTGTACTTACCGCCGGCGATCACCACTAGGCCCTTGACCGAAGTGGACACCGCGTGCTCGCGCGAAAGCTTGCTGGTGGCTTCGTCCTCGCCCGCAAGAAGTGGACGCAGGCCAGCGAAAACGCCCTCGACGTCGTCTGGGGTTAGCGGCTCAACGAGCACCTTGTTCACGTGCTTGAGCAGGTACTCGATGTCGGTTCGGCTGGCCGCCGGATGGTCCTTGTTCAAATCCCAGTCGGTGTCAGTCGTGCCGATGATCCAGTGCCGACCCCACGGAATAACGAACAACACCGACTTCTCAGTCCGCAAAATCAGTCCCGCGTTGCCACGAATCCGATCCTTGGGTACCACCAAGTGGATTCCCTTGCTGGCCCGGACATGGAACTGGCCGCGTTCGCCGGCAAACGACTGCGTTTCGTCGGTCCAAACGCCAGTGGAGTTCACGACCTGTTTGGCGGCGATATCGAATTCCTGCCCAGACTCGAGGTCCCTCACTCGGGCGCCGACGACTCGATCACCTTCGCGCAGCAGGTCGATTACGCGCGTACGGCTGGCCACGTGGGCGCCGTAGGCGGCGGCCGTGCGCGCCAACATCATCGTGTGGCGGGCGTCGTCAACTTGACCGTCGTAGTAGTGCAGGGCGCCGATCAGGGCGTCCTTTCGCAACGCTGGCATTAGCCGGCGAGCGCCGGTGCGGGTCAAGTGTCGGTGACCGGGGACCCCGCGCGAGCGCCCTGACAGCATCGCCATCGAGTCATACAACGCGACGCCCGCGCCGGCGTAGAACCGCTCCCAACCACGGTGGGTCAGCGGGTAAAGGAACGGCACTGGTTTGACCAGGTGCGGCGCGAGTTTTTCGATCAGCAGACTGCGCTCAGCCAATGCTTCGGCGACGAGGCGAAAATCGAGCATTTCTAGGTAACGCAGTCCGCCGTGAATGAGTTTACTTGAGCGACTCGAGGTGCCTGAAGCGAAATCGCGAGCCTCAACCAGCCCGACGCTTAGTCCGCGGGTGGCCGCATCTAGGGCGGCGCCAGCACCGACCACTCCGGCACCGATAACGAGGATGTCGAGCGGTTCGGCCGCGAGAGCTTTGAGGGACTTTTCACGAAATTCAGGTGAGAGAGCAACCGGACGCATAACCTCAGTCAATCAGTTTTCAACTAGTTGTGGCGAATCGCCGCCGCCCAGCGTGGCCGATCTCACTCAACCCAGTTCAGGGTGCGATCAACGGCTTTCTTCCAGTCGCGGTAGCCGTGTTCGCGCTGTTCGTCCGTCCACGTTGGGGTCCACCGCTTGGACTCGGCCCAGTTCGCCTCCAACTCATCAGTTCCGGACCAGAAGCCAACCGCAAGTCCGGCCGCATACGCCGCACCCAAGCAGGTCGTTTCGGGCACTACTGGCCGGCTGACTTCGACGTCGAGAATGTCGGCCTGGATCTGCATACAAAGTTCGTTGGCGGTGATCCCGCCGTCGACGCGCAGTACCTCTAGTTCGATCCCGGCGTCGGCGAGCATCACATCCACGACGTCGCGGGACTGGTAACAAATCGCCTCCAGAGCGGCCCGCGCCACGTGCGCCACGGTGTTGAACCGAGACAAACCGACGATCACGCCGCGTGCATCAGGGCGCCAATACGGCGCGAACAGTCCGCTGAACGCTGGCACGAAATAGACGCCGCCATTGTCTGGCACGGTCGAGGCAAGCCGCTCAGAATCGGCCGCATTGTCGAACACCTGCAGTTGGTCACGCAGCCATTGGACGGCCGAACCGGTCACCGCGATCGAACCTTCGAGCGCGTACACCGCGGGCGCATCGCCAAACTGATACGCCACGGTGGTCAACAGCCCGTTGGTAGAGCGGACGATCTTGTTGCCGGTGTTGAGCACGAGGAAGTTTCCGGTGCCGTAGGTGTTCTTCAACATCCCCGGCTCGAAACACGCTTGGCCAACTAGGGCCGCATGCTGGTCGCCGAGGTTGCCCGCCAGGATCACTTCACCGCCGAATGGGCCAGAAACCGGCGTACGGCCGAACTCTTGGGACGAAGAGGTGATCTTCGGCAGCATCTGGCGTGGCACGTCGAAGATCTCGAGCAGTTCTTCGTCCCAGTCGAGGTTCTCCAAATGCATCAGCATGGTGCGACTGGCATTGGTGACGTCGGTGACGTGTACTCCCCCGTCCGGTCCGCCCGTCAGGTTCCAAATCAGCCAAGTGTCGATCGTGCCGAACAGTGCATGCCCGGCTTCGGCGTCGGCGCGAACGGACTCGACGTTGTTCAAAATCCAGTTGAGTTTCCCGCCGGAAAAGTAGGCCGCCGGCGGCAGTCCAGCTTTCTCGTGGATGACTTTGCCTTGCCCGCCGTCGTCGAGACTCTTGGCGAACTCCGCGGTTCGCATGTCTTGCCAAACGATTGCGTTCGTATAGGGCTTGCCCGTCCGACGGTCCCAAACGACGGTGGTTTCGCGTTGGTTGGTGATACCTACTGCTGCCAGATCAGCGGCCGTGATTCCGGCGGCCGTTAGTCCGCCTTCAACCACCGCGGCGGTGTTTCGCCAGATTTCGGCAGCGTCGTGCTCGACCCAGCCCGCCTTTGGCAAGATCTGTTCGTGTTCCAACTGGTGTCGGCCAATTTCGGTGCCGGTTCGGTCAAAAACCATGAACCGCGTGCTCGTTGTGCCTTGATCGATTGCGCCGACATACTGCTGTGACATGACCACACCCTAGCCACCGTTCGGCCCGCTCGCAGCAGGGTACGGTCACCAAACGAGTACGAACTATTTTCGGTTTGCTGCCCTTGCCTTGGCGATGGCGCTTGGCCTCTCGGCCTGCAGCGACGACTCCGCCGAAGCTCGACCAGGCTTGAGCGGGCCGACGGCGACTGGTTCGGTCAGCGGCGCAGAATCCCTCACCGGCGCGAACGTGCTCAGTTCACGCGACGACGTACGCCTAGATAGCGAGGTCTACCTCAACGCGGCCGATGGGACAGTGGTGAAAATCGAAAAGGACTGAAAACGGCTAAACCCGATTTCGGTTGCCGCCGTAGCGTGCGGTAGTGTTACTACGCGCGTTACGGCGAGCACCCCTAGCTCAATTGGCAGAGCAGCTGACTCTTAATCAGCGGGT
>JAKPAQ010000661.1 GCA_029779385.1 Actinomycetes bacterium
AAGATCCCGGTCATCGGCGGATTTGCCGTCGCAGGTGTTGTGTGTGCTGTTGCCGGGGCGGAAGTGCTGAAGAGGATCCTGCCGTGGCATGTTCTGATCGAGTCCGATTCGCTCCTCGGCCGGGGACTTCAAACCGAGACCTATCCCTCTGGCCACGCGACGATTGGTTCCTCGTTGGCTCTCGCCGCTTTGATGGTGAGCCCAGCCCGTTGGCGGTCGTGGGGGAGTATCGCGGCTGGCCTAGTCATGGCGGGGTTCGCCACGGGTGTGGTCTTTAGCGGCTGGCACAGGCCGTCCGACGCAGTCGCTGGTGTTTGCTGGGCCGGAGTGGTCATGGGACTTACTGCAGTAGTTGCCCTCACGGTGCGAACACCCGAGGTCTCATCGGTCGGCAGTGCCGCAGAGCGCCGACGCCAACGTCGCGATTCGATAGTCGGCAGCGCTATTGCCGCCGTCATCGTCTACTCGTTGATAGTGCTTGCAGCGGTCTTTGCCAACTCGGGACTTCCAGATGCTGATCGCGCATTTGTGATCTTCGCAGGAATCATCGTCGCGGCTGCATTCACCGTCTCGAACTGGTTCGGCAATGCCTTGTCAGCGGTGAACTGGCGCCAGGCTAACGACCGGACTTGAGGTTATCTGGAAGCTCGGCGAGAACGGCGTCAAAACCACGGTGGTAGGTCGGGTAGGCCCACACCGTTTCAATGAGCTGCTGGACCGGCACTTTCCCGACGACTGCCACCGTCAGGCCCGCAAGGATTTCTCCCGCATGGGGGCCGACGATTGTGCCGCCAACGATGACTCCCTTGTCGGCATCGACAACGAGTTTGAACGTTCCCTTGTTGCCTGCACCGTGAATCCAGCCGCGTGTTGTTGACTCCATTGGGTAGGAGGCAGTGGCCACGGTGATGCCGGCATTGCGGGCGGCGTCTTCGGTTAGGCCCACCGCACCAACTTCAGGATCAGTAAACGTCACATGCCCGACCTGTCGGGTGTCCCATGGCGCCGTCGGCTTGCCGAGGATTTGGTCGGCCACCATGCGCCCCTGCGTGACAGCTACGTGTGTGAAGGCACCCTTGCCTGCAACATCTCCGATCGCGTATACCCCGGAGACGATGGAGTCCGAGTCATCAACGACTTCGAGGAAGTTATTGGTCGGAAGGGCCCGATGAGTCTTGGGATCAACGCCGAGAACCTCGGCGGA
>JAKPAQ010000665.1 GCA_029779385.1 Actinomycetes bacterium
CCCCGCTCGGCTGGACTCTGGTCGAGGCCTTCGTCGGCGGGTTGTGGCCGGACGGCGATCCCGCACAGATGCGCGCGACGGCCGCAGCGTGGCGGACGTTCGGCTCGTCGATCAGTGGCGGTTCGGGCTCAATGACAGCTGCGGGAACAACTTTGGGCGAGTTTCAGATTCCCGAAGCGCCGCAGATGCAGAAGGCGGCCAACGACATCGGCGGTGGCCTGACCAACATCGACAAGCAGGCGCAGGCGTTGGCCGGTCAAATCGATTCGTTCGCAACGACTGTCGAGAATGCGCAGAACGCCATCCGTGGTCTGCTCCACGAGTTGAGCCCGAGCGGCATTCTCAGCACGATCGGCGGCATGTTCGAGGGTCACAACCCGATCGACGAGATCAAGCAGATCGCCCACGACATCGACACGGTCCTGAACAACATGAAGCGTGAAGCCAACGCCATGGATCAGGCTGTCAGCCAAGGCATCAACGACCTCGACGGGTTGACCAACAAGCTCGAAAACTGGGCGAACAAGGAGTTCGTCGAGGTTTTCGGGCAAGAGGTTGGCGGCGCGCTGGCCGCGGATTTCACTGCCCTGGTTGATCTCAGCGAAGGCGGATTCAAATTCGTCGCCCAGACTGCAGAAGGGCTCGAACAACTTTCACCGGACCGCTTCCTGTACGACCCCGAAGGCGCGGCCAAGGCGTGGGAGGGCACCGCCAAGACTCTGGGTGAGATGGCGTTGGTCGGCAACCCTCTGACCGCTCCGTTGGCCCTATCGGACCCTGGTATCCGCAAGGACCTGACGAATCTCGGCAAGTCGATGTTCGACGTCGAGGATTTCAAGAACGGCCACCCCTTACGCGCAGTCGGCTTCAACGCCGCACAAGTGGGATCACTAATCATTCCTGGAGTTGGCGAGGCGGCCCCGGCTGCCGACGCTGCCGGTGGGGCGGCGCGCGTCGGTGCGGCAGAGGCACGGGCGGGTGGGACAGTTGCCCGCGATGCGGGTGCAGTCGCGTCGCGTGGTGGCGCGGCAGCGGCGGGAGCGGAAGAGGTGGCCAGTCGGGCCGGAAACATCACCAAGAACCTCGACAAGGTTGGCGTTCCTGAGGCTGCGGCTGGGCCGAGTGCTGCGGGGAAGGCCCCCGTTGAGGTTCCGGCACCCAAACCCGAAGCGGCGCCGGCGCCGAAGCCGGACGCTGCTCCGGTGTCCAAGCCCGAACCCGTGCCACACGCCGAACCTTCGGTACCGCACACGGCCGAACCGACGGCGCCGAGCGAACCTCACGCTCCGGCTCCTGTCGAGCACAACGGTGGGACTTCGCCTGAAGCACATTCAACGGCGCCAGCTCACGCTGACTCACCCCCGCCCACGCACGCAGAGCCTTCAACTACACAGGCAGCGCCACCGGCCGCACATGAACCAACGCACTCGTCGTCACCCGGTCCCGGCGCCCATACCGAGCCAAACGGTTCGGTACACGAGCCTTCACATCCGGGCGCGAGCGACCAGGGTGCCGAGGGTCCGCATTCGGGCGGCGACCACCACGGCTCTAGTTCAGGCGTTAACGACGGTGGGCACGGAGCCGGCAATGGACACGACCCCGTGCACTCCGGTGAACAGTCTGGCGACGGCTGGAACCGCCTGCCCGACGGGCCGTTGGATCCGCATTACGGGGAACCGTTGGAGCACCATTGGCCGTTTGACCACGACCCAGTCGACCCTGGGCACGTTAATCCCAAAGTCCAGGACCTGATTCGCGATTCTGACGCACCCTTTGGCCGTGATCCGAACGGTCATGCTTTTAGCGCGCAGGAATACGCCGAGCGCTTCAACTTAGAAGGACCAAACGGCCAGCATTGGAACAACTTTCCGCCGAATGACGGTGCAGTCCCCGGCACGAAGGTAGCGTTCGATGATCTCGATCAATACATCAAGCACTACGGCGATGCTCTAGACCGAGTCGGCGAGAACGGCAAGTATCTCGGCGTGATGGAGGGCGGCAATCCGGCACCATGGGAAGAAAGAGCCCTGCACGTTGATTCGCTCGGGTCGCCCTACAACAGTTACACGCTGCAAAGCCTGCCTCCTGGTTGGAAGGTAGAGGTATCAGAAATTGCGCCGGGCGTTGGACAGCCCGGAGGCGGCCTTCAAGTTCGGATAATGGATGATTTGGGTAAGGTCAAAACAGTCGACGAATTGCGTCGACTCCGCATATTGGGACCGCGATAAGTGAGGACGATGTCTGTTTCCCAGGAATTGAAAGAGTGGGCGGAGCTTGCCGGCTACTCCCTGACTACCGATTCCATCGACAACCCGGCGGATATCTTCTGGAATCAAGGCGGCGAGATCCGCTTTTTCCTCAGGGAGGTAGCAGATGGCTGGGTCAACGTCACCTGCTCCGATCGCCTCCAACCGGAGTATTTCTACTTCGCCGGTAGAACCATTGAAATAGTTGAGAGGTTCTTTTTCGGTTGGTTCGGCAACACGATGAGGTCGAATCGTGGCATGCCACCATTGGATACGCCGATATCGACCGAGCAACTTGCGGCAGGCTATCAAGTGGCACCACGTCAGGTTAACGGCGTCGATCGTTACGTACTTATCGATCCCGATGGCGCCATCGCGGCGGTTGCCAGCGGCGGGAGTATTTCGGCCGCAAGTGATCTGGTTCCACTCTCCATCTATCTGCATGTACCGCCAACAGAGATCGTGCGTTCGTTCACCAACGAGACCGGAGAGCCGCTATTCAGCGTGCTTGACTGACTTGCGGCGGGCATTTGATGTCAACGGAATTCGGAACGCGAAGTGTTCGAACGAGTTTTCACCGGAAGGTCGACGGCGTTCCGTGCGCGTGCTGCGTTCTGCAGGCCGGACTGCCGAGGTGCTGCTGCTCACC
>JAKPAQ010000674.1 GCA_029779385.1 Actinomycetes bacterium
GATCGCGGCCGCCCGCGACGAAGGCGACCTAAAGGAAAACGGCGGCTACCACGCGGCCCGCGAAGAGCAGGGCAAGACGGTCGCCCGCATCGAGGCACTCGAAGACAAGTTGCGTCGCGCTGAAGTTGGTGACGCGCCGGCCGACGACGGAATGGTCGAAGCCGGCATGAAGGTGACGATCCGCTTCGTCGGTGACACCGATACCGAGACTTTCCTGTTGGGCGCGCGCGAACTGCTGAGCTTGGACTCAAGCGTCGACCTCGACATCTACTCGCCGACGTCGCCGCTCGGCGTTGCAATCATGGGCAAGTACGCCGGCGAAAGCGCCAGCTATGCGACCCCGAACGGCAAAATGGTCGAGGTCGAAATCGTCGAGGCCAAACCCTTCTGAGCTAGCCGGCGCCACCGCGCCCACGGCCGCGTCACCACGAAAAAGTGCACCTTTTTCTATTTACTTCGAACACTTGTTCGATTAGACTCGAGTTATGAACACAGATCCGCGGCTCGCCGAATCGTGGCTGAGTGGCGCCCCCGAGTCGCTCGACGCGGTGCGGGCCGCGGATCTGGATTCACTTACCGCCGAAGAGCTAGTTCGGTTCGCCGCTCACGGTCAGGCGATCGTTCGAGCGGCCCAAGCAATGTGTTTGGCGTTGACTTCTGCTGGTGCGCGCAAAGAGGCACATAAGGCGGCTGGGGCCGGGTCGATGGCTTCTCTGGTTGCTGCGGAGGCGGGGTTGTCGCGGCGGGGTGCGGCTAAGCATCTGAAGCTTGCTGCGCAACTCGATGAAGCTCCGGTGCTGGCTGAACAGTTGTCGAAGCCTGGGATGAGTACCGACAAGGCCGCCGTGGTCGCCAAGGCCCTCGACGACTTGCCAATTGATTTGTCTGCTGCTGAGCGATCCGCGGTCGAAACTGATTTGGCTGAGGCTGCGCCAGGCATGCTGCTCGAACAACTCCAGCACAAAGCCAGGCGTGCGGTCGAGGTCGTGGACCGTGAACGGGCCGACCGGATCGAAAACCAAGACTTGGTTCGCCAAGAAGAAACCGCGGTCCAGTCGGCCGAGTTTTGGATGACCAGGCCCGATGAGGCCGGGATGGTCAAAGGCGGATTCGTAGTTGACGCGTTGACCGCCGACATTCTCCGCTCGGCCCTGGAAGCGAAAACCAGTCCACGGCGCCGCAACTCAGTACTCGATACCGATACCGATACCGGTGAACTGACTTTCGAAGACGCGACCCTCGATGCGCCGCCGTCCTATAAAGAACGTGCCGGGAATGCGTTCGCTGACCTGCTGCGGCATTTGCCGACCGGTGAGTTCGGCAACCACGGCGGCGTCGCCGCCACTCTGATGATCACGATCAGTGAAGACTCGCTGCGGGGTCGCTGCGACCAATCCGGGGTCACCGAGCACGGCACGCGAGTCTCAGCCGGACAACTACGGCAGTTGGCTTGCGGTGCGGGCGTCCTGCCGGCCGTATTGGGCAGCGAATCACAGGTTCTAGACCTCGGGCGCACCCAGCGACTCCACTCGCCAGCCCAACGACGGGCCCTCGCCCACCGCGACCTCGGTTGCGCTTTCCCAGATTGCGACCGGCCGCCCGGTTGGACCGAAACCCACCACATCAAATCCTGGCTCCACCACGGAACAACAGATCTAGACAACGGCGTTCTACTCTGCGGCCACCACCACCGACAAGTTCATCATTCGGGTTGGCGAATCGAACTCAACCCCAGAGACAAGCGACCAGACTTCTACCCACCAGGCGAACAAACACCCGTCAGAAACACCAGATACCGACCGCTAGTCGCCTAAGGCAGACGACTGCGCCATGCGAAACCGGCGTAACCACTCAGTAGAGGACGTACCCCAGATCGGCGAGCCGTTCGCGGACCTCTTCGCGGTGCGCGGAACCTCGGGTCGCGACCTGCAGGGCGACATCTACTTCACGCACGCCCAGCGCCTCAGAGCCGCGGTCGTGATGGACGTTGAGAATGTTCACGTCCATCTCGGCCAACGCAGTCAGCAAGCGCATCAGTTCACCAGGACGATCAGTGATCCGGACGTGGAACATCAGGAAACGACCCGCTGAAGCCAAACCGTGACGGATCACCTCCAGCAACAACAAAGCATCGATGTTGCCGCCCGAAAGTATCGGGACAATCGGCCCGGTGAAGCGATCAGGGTGCGCCAACAAGGCGGCCACCGCGACCGCACCAGCCGGTTCGACAAGGAGTTTGCCGCGTTCCAGCAGACCGATCAACGCCTGACTCATCGACTCTTCAGAAACCATGATGACGTCGTCGAGATACTTCGTGATCAGTTCGAACGGGACATCACCGGGCTTAGCCACCGCAATCCCGTCAGCCATCGTCGAACCAAGGTTCGCTTCGATCGGCATCCCCTCGGCCAACGAGTCCGGGTAAGCGGCAGCAGACTCGGCTTGAACCCCAATGACCTTGATGTGGGGGTGCTCGGACTTCAACAGCGCCACGCCCGCAGCCAAACCGCCGCCGCCAAGCGGGACCAAAATCGTCGAAACGCTTGGCAGTTGCTCAACGATTTCCAGCCCGACCGTCGCCTGCCCGGCCACAATGTCCGAATGGTCAAACGGGTGAATCAGGATTGCGCCGGTTTCGTCGGCGTACTCCTGAGCCGCTACCAGTGCTTCAGTCACTCCCGCCCCGGCGAAACGCACTTCGGCACCGTAACCGCGCGTCGCCTGGACCTTCGGCAGGGCAGCCCCGTGCGGCATGAAAATAGTTGCCGTGGTGCCCAGCATCGACGCCGCCAACGCCACCCCTTGAGCGTGGTTGCCGGCACTGGCCGCGACCACCCCGTTGGCTCGCTGAGCGTCGTCAAGTCGAGCAATTCGGGTGTACGCGCCGCGAATCTTGAACGAGCCAGTGCGCTGCAAGTTCTCGCACTTTAGATAAACATCCTGGCCGATTCGCTCATGCAGCCAACGCGAATGGGCCAACTGAGTTACTTCGCTGACGCCAGTTAGCAGGGCTTGAGCCGCGCGCGCATCGTTTAGGTCCACTTGCCCAGCCTAAGTCGTTGACCCGGCTATGGCAGTACCGTCAGCGGGCTCCGGTCCGCGCGGTTCGGCTTCTGAGACTAAATGTCGCACCACGCTGTTCAGACAGGCCGCGAACGGAACCGCTAGCAGTGCCCCCACAATTCCAGCGGTAACGATTCCGGTGGCGATCGCCAAAATAATCGCCAACGGATGCACCGAGACCAGATGACCCATGATGAATGGTTGCAAGACGTGAGATTCAAGCTGCTGCACCGCAATCACGCCAGCCAACATCAGCAAGGCAGTAACCGGTCCGTGAGCCACCAATGCCACCAACACCGCGACCATGCCAGACACCAGCGCACCGACGATCGGAATGAAGGCGCCAAGGAAAACGAGCACGCCAATCGCGGCGGCGAGTGGAACGTTGAGGATCAAGGCAATGCCCGCGATGCCAACCGCGTCGACGAAGGCCACCAGCACGGTTGCCCGAACGAACGCAGTCAGCGAACCCCAAGCGGCAACGCCCGAAGAAGCAACTCTCAACTGTGAACCGGACGGGAATAGCGCCACCACCCAACCCCAGATTCGTTG
>JAKPAQ010000045.1 GCA_029779385.1 Actinomycetes bacterium
CGATCATGATCGGCACCAACGGTGGCGCACTGTCTGGCGCGGCGCTCATGGAGGTGCCGACCACCACGTCGATGTGGAAGGACGCGAATGCTGCCGGACCGAGCGACGCCGTCAGGTGAACACGATGCCCCTTCGCCTCCTCCTGCAGAGGCGAGACGCGGGTGATGCGGAAGTCGAAGAAGTCTCGCAGGTCGATGTTCAGCGCCTCGCGCAGCGCGTCCACCGCTTCGTCGGCGTCTGCCTCGATGACGTCGTAGAACATGTCGACGTCCTTGCTGTGGCGCGAGACGCGTACGCGAGCCAGCAGGGCGCCGGCCCCTTTGAGCACCCATTTGTCGGCATCCTGCGAGCTGAACAGTCGCGCCAGCGCACGGTCGTAAGCGAACTGGCGCAGAAGCTCATCGAGCGTGAAGCGCCCATCCGTGCGAGCGATCTGACGCAACCGGTCAGCCAGCGTGCGCCGGAAAGCCTGCGGCGACTCGTACGGGAACTCGCCAGCGGTCACGCCACGAGCCCGTCAGTCAGCAGACCCACAGGGAAGTCCGCGTCCTCCCGCAGAGAACGCTCAGTCACCAGGCCGAGCTCAAGGGCGTCGCTGATCATCTGACGAAGCGCCGAGATGTCCTCACCTGCGGTGAACAGGTCGCTGATGGTCGCCGCAATGCCTGTGACCGGCAGACCGTCGTGCATCTCCCAGCCGGGGTCGAGGCGGGCATGCACCCGGATCTTGATGTCCTCACGGCGCGGGCGTAGCCGGGTCGTGGCATAGAACTCGTGGCGGCGCGGGATCAGGTCACCCAGCCCCCACACGTGCGCGGCACTGCGATGCCCCACCACCACATCCGGGTTCTTGGATCGCTCATGCCAGAACGCCTCGCCACCGAGCTGTAGCCAGGCGGCCCGCAGCGGGTCGAGATCGTAGTTCTCGGCCACCCCGGTCAGCCGGTAGACCCGCGACGCCTCAAGCACCGGAGCGACCGAACCATCCGCGATCAGCCGGCCCAGATCGACCCGGGAAACCCCCAGACGACGCGCTTGCCCAGCCGTCACCATGCCCCACTGCTCGGCAGCAACAGTGCTGATCGCGGCGATCGCTTCACCTCTAGACATGGATCAATCGTATCATTATTGATGCGATTGATCCATCGGCAAGAGAGCGGGCACGGCCCTGGATGCCGTCTGCAAACCCGAAGCACACCAGGCTCTCGGGATCGCTGTCGAACTTCTTGCGGACTGGATGCGGACTGGAATCACCCGGCAACCGCGTTCCCGCAGGTCAGAGCGCTAGTGCGAATGAGTCGGCCTATAAGCCGGATTCTGTCCTGCCGAAGCAGGGGCGACCATCCATCTGGGGCGCCCATTACTGGACGCCTCGGTGCAACCTACCTGCCGCTAAAGACGAGCAACCCTACGGCACGGTTCAGCGAACTGAACCAACTTGGTCTTGCTCCCGGTGGGGTTTACCTAGCCGCCACGGTCACCCGTAGCGCTGGTGAGCTCTTACCTCACCGTTTCACCCTTACCCGCACTCCCCGAGGGGAGCCGCTGGCGGTCTGTTCTCTGTGGCACTGTCCCGCACGTCGCCGTGGGTGGCCGTTAGCCACCACCGTGCTCTGTGGAGTCCGGACTTTCCTCGACCTCCCCGAAGGAAGCGCCGCGGCCGCCCGGCCGACTCATTCGCGAACCAAGTCTACTGCCAGTGCTAGGCTTACCAAATCGAAAGGGAGTAGTCCCCAACGGTCGTATCGACACACTGACCCTCGGGTCCGGTACGGCAGGCCAAAGAAATTTGGCGGACGAGACTTTCGACCGGATTCGTGTACGACGAGCCCGGTCGAGGACTCGTTTTACTGAGGCTCTTCGTCCGGGAGGACGAGGAGCCTTTCTCAATGGAAGCAGTACTGATCGCCGCAGGCTTGGTGTTCGTCGCCGAGTTGGGCGACAAAAGTCAACTCATGGCGATGGCGTTCGCGACGCGCTACCGCGCTCGCACTGTGTTACTCGGGATGGGCATCGCGTGCGCCGTCATCAACCTCGCCTCTGCATTTGTTGGCGATTTGCTCGGTAAATACATCCCCCAAGACATCTTGCAGGTTGTAGCCGGACTGGTTTTCTTGCTCTTTTCAGCATTGACTTTCTGGGCAATGATTCGCGGTGATGACGATGAAGAACCGACCGTCCGGGCCCACAACACCCGCGCCGTGCTCACCGTCGGCTTGGCATTTGCCCTAGCCGAACTCGGCGACAAAACGATGTTTGCCACCATGACGTTGGCGACCCAATATCCGTGGTACTGGGTGTGGATTGGCAGCACCTTGGGCATGCTGGCATCGCTCGTCTTAGCGGTCGTTGCCGGCAAGCAGGTGTTGCGAGTGCTGCCGCTGAAGGCAGTCCACATTTTTGCCGCCGTCGTGTTCGCGGCCCTCGGCATTTGGATGCTGCTGGCCTGACGTAGGGTCGCTTGGTGCTGATTCTGTTGCCGCCGTCCGAAGGTAAAACTCGACCGGCCACCGGCGATCCGCTGGACTTGAACTCGCTTTCATCGCCGCGACTGAACCCGACGCGCGAACAGTTGCTGAATGCACTTATCCGACTTAGCGGCACGAAAAAGGCGGCCGAGATCCTTGGCCTAGGCCCGCAGCAGGCCGCCGACATCGAACACAACACCTCTTTGCGGACGGCCCCGACCGCGGCGGCGATCGACGTCTACACTGGCGTGTTGTTTGGCGAACTGGACTGGACGACGCTGAGCAGTCAGGCCCAAGCGCGCGGAAATGACCGGCTCGCGATCGCCTCTGCACTGTTTGGGCTGTTGCGCCCAAACGACCAGATCCCCGCCTACCGAATGAGCGGCACCGTGAAACTGCCGCGGCTCGGGGCCGTTGCAGGCCGCTACAAGCCGGTACTGCCGGCCGCAATCGCCGACCTCGCCGGCGGCGGATTGACCGTCGACTTGCGCTCTGGAACCTATGTGGCGCTGGGCAAGGCACCGGGCGGAGCCATCACCATGCGGGTGCTGACCGAAAAAGACGGCAAGCGTTCAATCGTCAGTCACTTCAATAAGGCGACTAAGGGCCAGATCGTTCGCCAACTACTAGCAAACGATGTCGACGCGAAGGACCTAGTTGGTTTCGCCGAAGCCCTTCGTGACCTCAACTGGCAGGTCGAAGAGTCCGGGCCTAACCGACTCGACGTCATCGTCTGACGACCTGAAACCCTCGTCAGGGCGAGACGGAGAAGTTGCCCAGACTCGGCGTTCCGTCCGGCCACCAAGTCACCGTCGAAATCGAGGCCGGCGCCAACTCCATCCGGTGCAAGATGCTCATTTGTGCATCGAGCGCGATCCTAACCATGAGTTTGATCGGCGTGACGTGACTGACCACCACCACCCGTTTTCCGGCGTAGTCGCGCAGGAGCCGATCTCGGGCGGCTTCGACTCGCGCCGACACGGCGTCGAATGATTCGCCGCCGGGGGGCGCGACGGCCGTCGAGGCCAGCCAAGATTCAAGTTCTGCCGGCCACTTCTTCATGATGTCGCCGAAACTGAAGCCGTCCCAGTCACCGAAGGCGGTCTCGGCGAAGCCCTCGTCGGTGGCGACCGGCAAGCCGAGCACCTTAGAGATTTGGGCTGCAGTTTGTTGGGTGCGAAGCAGTGGTGACGCGACGATCGCGTCTGCTCCCCCGTTTGCAGACAGCCAAACCCCCGCCCGATCGGCCTGCTCCAGTCCTTCGTCCACCAATGGCGGATCCTCGCCGCCCGAACCGCTGAAAAGTTTGCGTTGGGTGTATGCGGTCACGCCGTGGCGAACCATGATGACCGTGGTCGGATCACCACCCATCGCACCGCGCCAACCCAGCGACCGATTCTTGATCACCGAGGTGGGACCGGCCGCCGGTTCGGTAAACACCGCAGGCGGCTCAGGGGGCTCGTCGGCGAGTTGGACGGGCGCGAAACTTGTGACCAGCCCAGGTCGGCCAGCTTTTTGCTCATCTAGAGCGGCGTTGGCTAACGCGTCGGCGCGTTTGTTCTGCTCGCGTGGCACCCACGTCCAAGTGATCGGCCCGAGTTCACGAACGATGGTCTTGGCCTCAAGCGCAAGCGGCACCATGTCCGGGTGTTTGATCTTCCAGCGGCCCGCCATCTGTTCGATCACCAGTTTGGAGTCCATCCGAACTTCGACCGGCTCTGTCCCGGCGTGGGCTTGGGCGAGTTTCAACGCCCCGATCAAACCACGGTATTCGGCGACGTTGTTGGTCGCGGTACCGATGGTTTCTCCTCGGTCGGCGATGAGCACGCCGTCACGCAGCAGTGCTGAACCGTAGGCGGCCGGCCCTGGGTTTCCCCTAGAGCCGCCATCGGCTTCAATTACCCAACCCATTAGCTAGCGGCGGACTCGGAACGCACCAGAATCCGGTTGCATTCTGGGCAGCGAACGACCGCGTCGGCCGGTTCTGCTTTCAACTCGCGCAGGTCAGCTCCATTGATATCGATGCGGCAACCGCCGCACCGCATGCCCTGCAAGGCGGCCGCACCGAGACCGGAGTGGTTTGCCCGGACTTTTTCATAAAGGGCCAGCAAGTCTTCGGGGATGTTCGGCAGAAACGTTTCGCGTGCTGCCCGAGCCTCGGCCACTTCGGCGTCGATGGTCGTATTGGCGGCCTCAACCTTCGCTGTCAGCTCGGCCACGATGTCGTTCTCGGCAGTAAGTGAGGCAGTGACGGTCGCCAACTCTGCTTGAGCCGCTTCAAGTGCCTCCATTACTTCGAGCTCTTCGTCTTCAAGTGTGCCGATTCGGCGAGCAAGCGCCTCAAGTTCGCTCTGCAGACTCGTCAGATCTTTGGGGTTCGTGATCGCCCCGGAGTTCAGGCGTTCTTCGTCACGGTCGCGACGGGCGCGCACCAACTCGACCTCAGCATCGGCCTTTTTCTGCTGACGGGTCAGGTCAGACACCCGCGTATCTACCTCGATGCGTTCGGCGTTGAGCACTCGAACGCGCTCGTTGACGGTGGCGATCTCAGCAAGCTCGGGAAGGGTCTTTCGCCGGTGGGCCAACCGAGCCAACGCCGAATCCTGCTCCTGCAGGTCCAGAAGTGCCTGTTGCGCTGCCGGTTCAGCCTTCACGTGTTCCTCCTGTTGCGAGTGTTCGCGTCCACGGATCTGTGACGATCGTCGAGACCCGAGTCTTTACCGTATCGCCAAGTGCCGCACCTACCGCAGCGGCCGCTACTGGCAACCAAGTCCACTCTGCTGCCCAATGTGGCACGTCGATCACCGAGCAGGACCCGGTGACCTGCAAATGCTCGCTCACCACGTGATGGCGCAGGTCCGAGGTGACGTACACGTCGGCTCCGGCGACCGTCGCGGTCGGCAGCAGGAAGTCGCCTGAGCCGCCACATAGCGCGACGGTTTCGATCACTCGATCAAGGTCGCCCGCAATTCGGGTGGCACCTTCGTGCTGCGGCAGCGAGGCCTTGACCTGTTCACCGAACTCAGCCAAAGTCATTGGTTTTGCCAACCGGCCAATCCGGCCAGTTCCTCGGCCGCTTGGCCTGGGCGCCAACTGCCACAGGTCGTAGGCCACCTCTTCGTATGGGTGGGCGTCGAGCATTGCGGCAAGGACGGATTCTCGAAGCTTCGGGTCGGCGACGAGTTCGATCCTGGTTTCGTCAACCCACTCAACGTCGCCGACTGAACCGATTGCCGGCATCGCGCCAGCCAGTGGCCGGAAGGACCCTTTACCAAGGCTGCGGAACTGAGCCTGATCGTAGGCACCGATCTGACCGGCGCCAACCGCATGCATCGCGGCCGAAACCTGGTCGGCGTAGTCGTTGGGAACAAATACCACCCATTTGTCCACCGCCGACGCAACATCTACTTCCAGCGGCCGTAGGTCGGTCAGGCCCAAAGCCAACGCCATAGATTCGCTCACTCCGAGCGGTGCGCCGTCTGCGTTGGTGTGGCAGTTGTGCAGGGCGATCCCGTTGGCGATCAACTCGTGAACCACCCGACCTTTTGGCGTCGAGGCCGCAACTGTGGTCGTGCCTTTTAGGTAGAGCGGATGGTGGGTGACGATCAGGTTTGCGCCGGTTTCGACCGCTT
>JAKPAQ010000064.1 GCA_029779385.1 Actinomycetes bacterium
GATCGCGCAGCAGAAGGCAGCCCAAGACAAATACATCAAACAGGTTGCCGGCGCATCGGCCAACCCTGCCGATCAGATCGCAAGCGCGAAGGCGTTGCTCGAGTCCGGTGTCATCACTCAGGCCGAGTTTGACGGCCTGAAGGCAAAGGCGCTCGCCTAAGTCTGATTAAGCAAGCGGCCACGCCTCTCCTGATCCGGGAGAAGCGTGGCCGCACGTTTCTCTAGGGTCCGTGAATCGGGCTTCGTCAGGGGTGACCAGCCGCAGTTTGGCCTTGTCTCGTTCCGCGCCGGTCAGGATCCTGCCCGAAGCCTTGATGCCGAGGTGTTGTCGACGAGGGTGAGTTGGGAAATGCGAACGGCCCCCGGCTCTGTGTTTCCACAGGCCGAAGGCCGATCTTGTCTTGCGACCCCGACGGGACTCGAACCCGCGACCTCCGCCGTGACAGGGCGGCGCGCTAACCAACTGCGCTACGGGGCCATATGCGTGCGGAATAACCGCGAACGCAAGCCTACCCGACCGGTTCCCAAGGAACCAAAACGGGGTCACCTAGGTTTTGACAACCCACGGTTTGGTCGAGATTTTCGTTGGATCTAACTCACCGAGCAGGTCAGTAAGGCTACGTGCGCGAACCCCGAGTGAGCGGCCGATAAGGTCCCACGCAGTAGGTACGGAAAGGTCGCGCAAGGTCACCGCCCCGTCTCGTTTCGCGAGCCGCTGGCCGGACTCGTTCACCGCCAGCGGAACGTGGGCGTAGGTCGGTTCGTCGTAGCCGAGCGCTTGGGCCAAATAAGCCTGCGCCGGCGCCGCATCGAGCAGGTCGTCACCACGAACTATTTGGTCGATTCCTTGAGCGGCGTCATCTACGACGACGGCCAAGTTGTAGGCGAAGGCGCCGTCACCACGGCGCAAGACGAAGTCGTCTATCGACGCAGTGACGCGTCCGTGAAGTAAGTCGGTGACCGTCCAATTCGGTTCGGTCGCGCGCAGCCGAATGGCCGGTTCGCGTTCAGTTCGACGCGACTGCCGCTCAGCCACAGTCAGGTTGCGACAGCTGCGCGGGTACGTCCCCGCTGGG
>JAKPAQ010000065.1 GCA_029779385.1 Actinomycetes bacterium
AGGAGGACGGGCTGGCGAAGGATTCGGTTGAGGCTGATGACGGCGGCCCTGATTCGTTTCCCGTTGCGCACATCGAGAGCGTCATCGAGTTCGCGAAGGAGCGGCCCGAGCTTTTGGACGTCGCTCGCGCGAAGGGAAACGTCGCCCGGTCGTCGCCGGGTCGCCCGACGGTTCTTGCGTACGTAGAGCCGGTTAAGGACGTTCTTGCGGCGTTTGCGGCATGTCGGGCATAACGATGACGCCTCGGTTTCGGGCCCGTGGTCGCATTCCGGCACCTAATAACCTTACAGAATAGTTCCCCTATAGGTCACATGAACGAGTAGAACCCGATATTTGCCAGTAACTATTCGATTCCTCGAAATAAATACCCTTACTGCTTTTTGGGTCAAGAGCGACGGACACGTATTTGAGGCGTCCGGGCCGCTGATAGCACTGGCATGACATCACAGAAAAGAAAGTTACGGTTGAAATCAACGATTGATATGTCCGTGTTGCGGGCCGATGTTGCGCATGTGCTTGTGGCGTACACGCCGCTCACGATGGACGCCCGCGTGTGGGCGGCGCTACGCGATCGTGTGCTCACGCTCGTGCTCGTCCTTGTTCCTACGTCGAGTGAAACCGCGTCACGTATGGCTCGCGTTATCGCGTACTACTTGGAGACGGTTGTGCGCTCCGGGGTCGCGATTGACGATCCGGAACCGGTCGTGTTCGACGCCCGCCGGGTGGAATCGTTCATCGCGGCGAATCCGCAAGGAGTTCCCGGCATCTCCACGAACGATCTTCGACTTCTTCGCGAGTACGCGACGATGCTAAATCCCGCCGGAGCATGGCCGGTTCGCACCCCGGCCTCACGGCGACACTCCCGCGGCGCCCCGTACAAGGGCGATGAGGTGCCGAACATTTTGTCGGCAATCAAAGGGTTGCGTCGCGGCAAGTCACGAGACCGGCTCACCGTGGCGGTGAACACGGTGTTGGGTTGCGGGGCAACCTCTTCGGAACTTCTCGCCCTTGAATGGTCGGAGTTCTACCCGATCGATGGCCTCGGATGGGTGGTCGCGTTACCGGGCGCGACACCGCGGAATCCGAACCTTCGGTCCCGAGTGGTTCCAGTCGCGAAACCGTACATTTCCACGCTCATCCCACTCATCGGTGAACGGTCCGGACGGCTCGTGGACAACACCGGTACCACCGATCTTGCACAAGCCCTCAACTCGGATTCACGCTCGCTTCGTGGGGCGTCGGCGGTCACGATGACGCGGCTTCGTACGACATGGATGTGGGAACGCGCGCATTCGGGTGTGAACCTTATCGATGTGGCGGACGCCGCCGGTGTCCGGTTAGAGGCGGTCGCTGTCGCTCTTGACGGGCATCTCTCCGAGAACGATTCATCGCGGACCGCTCGCGCGTTTGTGAGGGCCGCCCGATGAACACCTCTCCGATTGTTCTTGGCCGCGTCTATGCGGCGAACGTGCCGAACGTCCGCAAGCTCACCGATGACGAATGCGCCCGTTTCGTCATGCGATGGTTGGAAGCGAACCGAAGCATCGTGTCCGAGTTCACCCGGCGGGTGAACCACGCGACCGGAGCGCCGCGCCAACTCACGGTTGAGGGTCTCCTTGTCGCCGGAATCGTTGCCGGACTTTCCGGGAACCTTCACGTGAAAGGGATCGCCGAAACCGCCCGCGTTCTCCATCCGAGCATTCGTTACAACCTAGGTTTGACGAAACTAGGCGAGGACGGAGTGCGACGAACCGTCACCGACCGGATGGTTGCCTACCTCTTCGGACAAATGGCGCAAGCGTTCACCCCAACAACACCACTAACGACTATTCCACTTGGTGACGAGTTCGTGGACGTCGAAACCGGTGAGATCGTGGCCGGGGAACCGGAACCGGATGTGACGGTCGAGTTGATGGGTAACCGGCTCCTTGCTTCCTTGTGGGAGTATCTCGGTCTTCCGCAATCCCCGGAATGGGCCCTTGATTCCGCCGTCATCGAAACGCACTACGGTGTCCGCGCGTACGGCGGCATCAACGACATTGACCCGGTTGAGGTCGCCGACTCGGACCAAACCCGCGCTTCGGGCACAACCGCCGACGCGGCCGTCTACCGCGAGCAATGGGATGCCACCGAACATCCCGAACGGGAGTCCACATCGAGGCGACCCGCGCCACTAGGACCGACCGCCCAAGGCGAGTTCACCCGCGTAGACCCGGACTTCCCGCAAATCGGTC
>JAKPAQ010000074.1 GCA_029779385.1 Actinomycetes bacterium
CTTTGTAACGAGATCATTGAAGAAGAGCTCGCAGAAGGCGCTGAAGTAAGTCTTGGTGAACTGCCGAAGCCCGCAGAGATCTACGAGTTCCTCAACACGTACGTGGTGGGCCAAGAGAGCGCCAAGAAGTCGCTTTCGGTCGCGGTCTACAACCACTACAAGCGGGTGCAGGCTCAGGCTGCCGGTCGGCTCAACAAGGACGAGAACGTCGAACTGGCCAAGTCGAACATCTTGATGGTCGGCCCGACCGGTTGCGGTAAGACCTATCTGGCGCAGACGCTCGCGCGGATGCTCAACGTGCCGTTCGCGATCGCCGACGCCACCGCGTTGACCGAGGCAGGCTACGTCGGCGAAGACGTCGAGAACATTTTACTGAAGCTGATCCAGGCTGCCGACTACGACGTGAAGAAGGCCGAAACCGGCATCATCTACATCGACGAGATCGATAAGATCAGCCGAAAGAGCGAGAACCCGTCCATCACGCGTGACGTTTCGGGCGAGGGCGTCCAGCAGGCCCTGTTGAAGATTCTTGAAGGCACCACCGCTTCGGTTCCCCCGCAGGGCGGCCGCAAGCACCCGCATCAAGAGTTCATTCAGATCGACACGACCAACGTGCTTTTCATCGTCGGCGGCGCTTTCGCTGGCCTCGACCAGATCATCGAACAGCGAAGCGGCAAAAAGACGTTGGGCTTCAACTCTGATCTGGCTCCGGTCGTCGAAGAAGACGAGGCAAAGAAGTTCGCCAAGGTCGTGCCGACCGACCTGCTCAAGTTCGGTTTGATCCCCGAGTTCATTGGCCGTCTGCCGGTGATCGCGGCGGTCAGCAAACTCGACAAGACGGCGCTAGTATCGATCCTCAACGAGCCGCGAAACGCCCTCACCAAGCAGTACATTCGCTTGTTCGCCATCGACAACGTTGAACTTGAGTTCACCGACGAAGCCTGCGAGGCGATGGCCGACCTGGCCCTCGAACGCGACACGGGCGCTCGCGGTTTGCGGTCCATTGTCGAAGACGCACTCCAAGAAATCATGTACGAAATCCCGAGCCGCTCCGACGTCGCCAAGGTGATCGTCACGGCCGAATCGGTTCGCGGCACGGGCGCACCGACCGTGCTCACGCACGATGAAGTCGACCGCAAGGCCAGCTGAAAACGGTCAACAGGTAGCGTCAACACATGGTTGACATCACCTTATTCGGCGC
>JAKPAQ010000081.1 GCA_029779385.1 Actinomycetes bacterium
GCGTATCGGCCAAGCGATCCGATCCCGAGCAGGCGAGGTCACTCCACCGGGTTGCTCCGGGAGTATCCGAAGGCCACTTCAAGGTCATCAAGGTCGTCTGCAGCCCTACCCACTGTATCGTTGATCCATGCACTCGTGAACCCAAGATCAGGAGTATTTGGAGCATGCGTTCCTGACGCGGTTCAGCCAGATTCGGGCGAAAATATACGCGGCAAAGCGCTTGACAATACCACCGGCAGCGCTATTTACACCTGCCTATTACGTGGGTAATATCGCGTAATTTTTGCCCAAACTTGATCGACCCAGAAATTTTCGGGCCAGGCAGAAGTGCCGATCGACTCAGACCGAGGGCAATACTAATACTAATCCACCTCGCCCTTGGAGATCGTCATGCCCAGCGTCATCAGCGTCAGCCACATCGTTGTCAGCGAATTCAACAGCACCGCCGTTTTCACGGTTCGGCTCTCGGAAGCCGATCCAGTGACCCCAGTGACCGTCAGTTGGAATCTTACTGGCCTTACTGCGGCAAGTGGCTCTGATTTCACGAGCGTTTCCGGCTTGCTAACTTTCAACCCAGGAATCGTCGAACAGACCATTTCCGTGCCGATAATTGATAACGCGGTTGCTGAGTTGCCGGAAACCTTTCGGGTAAATCTGTATAGCCCGAGCGCCAATGCGCAAATCGGAAACACGGTTGCCGTCGCGACGATCATCGACAACGACGCGACGTCGGGGACGCCGGTGGTGACGATCAACGACTTCGTGGTGGACGAGGCGGCGAAGGAAGCGACGTTCGTGGTGACGCTGGACCGGCCATCGACGGGTGTCGTGTCGATGAACTATGCCACGCAGGACGGTGGCGCACAGGCGGGGAGTGACTACGTCGCGACGAGCGGCAGCCTGAATTTTGCAGCGGGCGAGACGGCGAAGACGGTCAAGGTGACCTTGCTCAACGACACCGCGAGCGAATCTTCGGAAGCGTTCAACCTCGTTCTCTCGACGCTGAGTGGCGCGACAAGTCTCGACCCGGTGGGGACGGCGATCATTGCCGAGAACGACGCGGCGCAGGTCAGCACGTCGAACATTTCCGTGGACGACATCGTCGTTGGTGAGAGCCAGACCTACGCCGATTTTCTGGTACGTCTCGATCAGCCGAACACCGCAACCGTCAAGGTCAATTATGCGACGTATGCCGGAACGGCCAACAGCATTGACTACGTCGGGCAGTCGGGCTCTCTGACCTTTGCCGCTGGCGAGATGGTCAAGACGGTGCGCGTGACACTTGCCAACGACACCGCGGTGGAACCGACCGAGAACTTCACCCTGTACCTCTCCGGCGCTAGCGCCAACGCAACGATCGCACGCGACACGGCGACGGCGACGATCATCGACAACGACGCGACGTCGGGGACGCCGGTGCTGCGGGTTGGCGATGCAGTAGTTGACGAGGCTTCTGGCCTGGTGCAAGTCGCGCTGACACTCGATAGACCAAGCCTCGGAGAGGTGACGATCACCTACGCCGTGCAGGCAGCGACGGCGGTTTCCGGATCGGATTTCACGGTGCTCCCAGCCGGGACGATTGGGTTCGCGCCGGGCGAGACAGCCAAACTGGTCACCGTCGGCATACTCAAGGATCTCACGGCCGAACCCACCGAAGTCTTCGATATTTCAGTGACCAGCGCCACCGGTGCGACTGTCGGAGATGGCCGGGGGCACGTCTACATCAACGGTAACGACAGCACGCCAGTGACTTCGCCAGTTCTCGATCTCAGGAACGTGCTTACCGTTGAGGGGCCTGGGTATACTGATTTTCTAGTTACGCTCAGTGCGCCAAGCTCGAACGTTGTCAAGGTCAATTACCAGACCGTCGCCGGAACAGCGAGCTCGAGTGACTTTTCAGGGCAGTCGGGCACGTTGACTTTTTCGGCGGGTGAAACGCTCAAGGTCATCAGGTTGACGACTGTGGATGACGCCACAGTCGAAGCGCAGGAAGCCTTCACCCTGGAACTCGTCAGCCCGGTCAATGCGACTCTGGGTAACGCGGTTGCCACTGCCACGATTCTGGATAATGACAGCCCGCCGCCAGTAGCATCGGTGGTTCTCAACGGCAGTGCAGCGGGGGACATCCTGCGTGGGTCGCCATTCGCCGATGCGATCACCAGTGGCGATGGCAACGAGGTCCTCGACGGTGCGGGTGGCGACGACAATCTGGTTGGTGGCGCAGGTGACGACATCTATCTCGTCGAAGATGCCGGTGACAGCTACACGGAAGCGGCCGCTGGAGGCACGGATCTGGTCATCAGTTATCTGTCCACACTGACCCTCGGTGCC
>JAKPAQ010000103.1 GCA_029779385.1 Actinomycetes bacterium
CGAGGCCCTGAAAGATCGTTCCGACAACGGCGAACACGGTCGCGTAGATGATTCCTTCGACCGAAACCGGCTGACCGAGCATCGCGAAGATAATGATGAACGCCACCGCAAGGAGGTTCGCAGTTGCAAGAATCGCGGCATTCCAGCCGCCGTTCTTGATGATCATCGTCAGCTTGCCGGGCGTCAGGATGTCCAGGAAGTAGTACGAACCCAAAAGGATGCCCACGCACACCACGGCGTAGACCACGAGTGCGACCAGTGAGAAAAGCACGAAACAGGACCCTTCGAAGCTGCGGCAACGACGGACGCATTCTATCGGCCACCCGCCTCGCCACGGTCCCCCAAAGGTGCAAGCTGGAAGAATCCCGAAGATGACGACCACCCAGGCCGCGGTGGTGCAGGTCGCGCCAAAAGGTTTGGCCAGTGACCAGATTGGCATCGTCGGCTCGAACGCGCTGGCCGTGTCGTCAACCGCGACGGTGTTCACACTCGCTGCCACGCTTGGGTTGATCGTCGCGGCAGTCGGCGTCGCCACCCCGATCTACCTCGTGCTCTCCGTAATACCCGCACTGCTCATCGCCTTCGGATACCGGGCGCTTAACCAGGCCGACCCCGACACAGGCACGACGTTCACGTGGGCATCACGAGTCATCGGTCCACGCACGGGCTGGTTCGGTGGCTGGGCGATCGTGGTGTCCAGCGTCGTCTTCTGCGCCAACGCCGCGGACATCGTTGGCGTGTACGCGATGCGTCTGATCAGCGGTGACACCAACCCCGACTCACTCCCCTGCATTGCGATCGGTTTCGGCTTCATCGTGGCGATGACAGCCCTTGCCTACACCGGAGTTCGTTTCACCGCTCGAACGCAGATTGTGATTGTCGGTGCCCAGCTCGTTGTGCTGGGAGCACTCGTTGCGATCGCGTTGGCCCGCGTTGTCGGCGGGGACGCAACCGATGCGTCCGAGGCGCCATCCTGGGCGTTGGTGAATCCGGTGGGTGACCTCGACCTAACCTCGGCAACCCAGGCGTTGTTGCTCTGGGTGTTCCTCTACTGGGGCTGGGACACCGCAATGTCGGTGAACGAAGAGACCCACGCGCCGTCAAGAACCCCCGGCCGGTCTGTCTTAGTGGCGACCGCGACCCTCGTCGG
>JAKPAQ010000123.1 GCA_029779385.1 Actinomycetes bacterium
CGGAGCTCGACGACTTCGTGATGGAGTGGTTGGGTCCGCTGCTGAGCTACGACCGCAAGAAGAACGCCGATTTGGTCACGACGCTCACCCACTATCTGGATTGCGGCGGGAACTATGACGACGCCGCGCAGTCTCTCACCATCCACTACTGCGCTGACGCGCGTGAGTTTAAGTGACTCCGATGCCGGCGAGAACTTTCGCGTCGCCACGGCCGCCGTCGGCGGACTCGGGTCCTGCCAGGTCGAAGCCAGCTACCGATCAGTCAACGGCGAAGTCATTCAGTTTCCACAATCTCAGCCAGCACACCGCGACTTCGAAAGGCACCGCCGGTCCAACTGGGATGGCCAAGTCGAGGCGAAAGACGGCCGGTGGCAATGGGCCTTTCCGCTGCGACACCGACGCGCCATCAACGGGTGTTTCGTGGTCAGTGCCACCAGACCTCCGTTGAAAGACGCAACCCAGTTGCTGACCATTTGTGTCGAGCGCGCAACCCACACTATCCAGTGGCGGCAATGCCAATATCCGCAAAGATAGCGACACCCTGTCGCGCGTGCTCGGCCCTGTCGTCGTCGACGGGGTCATCCAACTGGACACCGTGTGGACGTTCGTCCGAGGCCAGTGCGCACGACTTACTCGGTTCACCCCTCGAGCAAGAGCATGCGTGCCCCCGGGTTATTGCCCCAGGGCGTGGTGCGGATGGTGATACAGGAGTACACTGGGTATGCAGCTCTCGATTCCGACACCGATCCGTGTCCCGAGTTGCTCCAACTCCGGGTTAGACGCACGCCACCGACTTCTCCAACAGGTTTCGGAGGAATCTCTGATGACTCTCCTGGATCCAACCGCGGAGGTTGCTTTAGCTGCCGCCGGAGCGACTCCTGCTGAACTGGCCCAGCAGACCGGCGCTGCCCTGGCCCATGCCGCAACGCATGCCCGCGTCTCCGGCGACGCGGCACAGCTGACAAAAAAAGGCGCCGATTTGGAAGTAGCAAACCGTGAACTCGCCGCAACGGTGGGGCGGCTACAGCGGCAGACG
>JAKPAQ010000138.1 GCA_029779385.1 Actinomycetes bacterium
CAGATAGATCAGCCATTCGCCCATCATTGAACGCGACCGCGCCAGTCCGGCCGCCGACATCGCCTCGACAATTGCGTCTACCCGGGCGCGACTAGAAGCCATTATTTGCTCCTGAATGCAAAGCCAACCTAGCCTCGAATCGCGTCCGGTCGATGATTCCGCGTTGATGGCGGCCAACACTGATCACCGCCTGCTCATCGCGGGCCAGGACCTCGAACGTCAACGTCCGCCCAGCAACCTCAATTAGCGTGACGTCGATGGTGACCGTTGCCCCCGGCACCGTGGGAGCCTGATGGGACAAGTCCACATGGGTGCCGACCGTCAGTTCGCCCTCGCCAAGATGACCCTCGAGCGCCTCAAGACACGTCCACTCAATGATTCCGACCATGTAGCCGGTCGCCAGAACCTCCGGCATTTCAACAAAGCCCGGCGCCTCAGGCAACAAGTAAGGGACCGTTCGCTCAACCGGCACCTGGTAGTGCTTCGTGTGAGTGAGCCCTGGCTTCAACGAATCTTTCACCGCTAACTCCTTCACCGGTCACAACCTGCTGTTGTCTTACGACCGTAGCCGAAGCCAAACCTGAGTTCCTGACACCGCCACAACGGCTCTGCCTACTTGACTTCGGCGCGCCGCAACGTGAACAGCCCGATCGCGAGCGGAATGACGATCCAGATCATCGTGGTCGAGCCCAGCATCGCCCACTCTTTCGCGGTGTTCGTGGCCCCAGCGAAGAGTTCGACTTGGGTGAAGTTCCAGTCGATCCACGGTTGCAAGTCCAAGAACCACGGCTTTACCATCGCAAGCAGTTCAAGGACTCCGGACAGCACGAACGCGACCACGAAGTAGCCGACAATCGCAGCTGCCGAGGCCCTAAGAACCACGCCGAGCGTGAAGCCGATCGCCATGCCAATGAGGTTTCCAAGCGCCATCTGGGGTGCGGCCGCCAGCGACACGTCCCAGACAGTGTCGACACCGGCGAGGGTTGAGCCGACTAGGTTGCCGACGGCCCCCACCGCGAAGGCGATCGCCGTCGAACCAAGGCCCACCAGCACTGTTGCGATCGCTTTCGCGCCGACAACGCGGCCTCGGCTGGGCACGAGAGTGAACGTAGTTAGCCCACTGCGCTGGCTCCACTCACTCGTGACGGCCAAGATCGCGATCATCGGCAAGATCACCGACATTGGTAGGCCGATCGCAGTCGCAAAACTCTCGTAGGTGACCTTGTCCTGTGGAGCGAAAACGATCACCGCCACGGTCGCAAGCACCGACAAGACGCCAATGCTGACAAGCATCCAGAACCCCGAACGGGTGTTGAACATTTTGCGCAGCTCAACCTTCACGAGCCGAGTGGTCGCGATGGGCTGAACCGTCCGCCTCACCGGTGAGGCCTTCGTGTCTGAAGACGGTGGGAAGATCATGGCGGTCATAGCGCGACTCCTTCGCGTTGGGTGTCTGCAGTAAGTGACAAGAACATTTCTTCAAGACCTGCGCCCTCGGCAGGTCGCAACTCGGTTAGGGCGATTTGGTGCGTCAGCGCCACCGCACCGACGCGAGCCGGATCAGCATCCGTGCGAATTGAGCCATCCCCGGCGAGCGTGCTCGCTATCCCCGATGCCTCGAGCGCGTGGGCGAGGTCGCGCGGTGACGTCGCCCTGGCGAGAGTCCCAGCGGCCGAGAGGAGTTCTTCCTTAGTGCCGGCCGCGACAATCTTTCCGTTGCCGATCACTACTAGGTCATCGGCGATGACTTCGATCTCGTGCAGCAGGTGTGAGGACAACAGCACCGTGCCGCCATGGCTCGCAAACTCCGTAAGCAGGTCGCGCATCCACCGGATGCCAGCCGGGTCGAGTCCGTTGGCAGGCTCGTCGAGGATCAGCACCGTCGGGTCACCGAGTAGCGCGGTGGCGATACCGAGACGCTGACGCATCCCGAGGGAGTAGTTGCGCACGCGGAGCTTCGCCTCAGCGGGGGTCAGGCTCACCAGTTCGATCATCTCGTCGACCCGGCTACGAGGCAGGCCCATCGTGTCCGAGGCGACGGTGAGGATCTCTCGGCCCGTGCGGCCGGCGTGCTGAGCCGAGGCATCGAGCAGGACGCCGACTTCAAGGCCAGGATTGGGCAGGTCAGCGAACCGGACGCCATCGATGGTGGCCGAGCCCGACGTCGGAGCGGTCAGACCCACCATGACGCGCATCGTGGTGGATTTACCGGCACCGTTCGGCCCGAGGAAGCCGGTCACACGACCGGGCTGGGCGGTGAAGGAGATGTTGTCGACAGCGGTGAAGCCGGCGTACCTGCGGGTTAGTGATTCGACAGTAATCATGGGTTCAACCCTCGCCGCATCGTGGCGCGCGTACATCGGTTCAATGGCCAGACTTTGCCTAACCGAAAGCACCAGGACCTGACCGTACTTTCGGCCGACGGCGCTAATAGTCCTGCGCTAGTCCCGAACTCGACCGGTCTCGTATGCCCACATCGCGACCTCCACCCGGTTCCGGGCGCCGAGTTTGGCCATGAGGCTGCCTATATGGGCCTTCACCGTGCTGAGGCTGATGTGTAACTCCGCAGCGATCTCTGCGTTGGTGCGGCCCCGCGCGAGGGTGGCCAACACTTGCTCCTCGCGTTCGGTGAGCTGCTCGATGGGCTGCACCGGCGGTGCCGCCCGACCCCTGCCCGCGAACGTCGCCAACAGTCGACGAGTGATGCTGGGCGAAATGAGAGAGTCGCCTCGGGTTGCCGCCCGGATCGCCTCGCCGAGCAGTTCAGGCCCAGCGTCCTTGAGTAGGAAGCCGGTGGCGCCAGCGGTCAATGCACCGTGCACGTATTCGTCCAAGTCGAAGGTGGTGATCACCACGACCGCGATCGGGTTCTCGACCCCCGGCCCGGCCAGAAGACGGGTCGCTTCGATGCCGTCGATGACGGGCATCCGGATGTCCATCAGGCACACGTCGGGACGCATTTCGCGGGCCAGTCGAACCGCTTCCTGGCCGTCGCGCGCCTCCCCCACAACCTCGATGCCCTCTAGGGTGCCAAGGATCAGCCGAAGTCCGGTCCGCACTAAATCTTGGTCGTCTGCGACCAGCACCCGGATACTCACGCGGCCACCTGTCTTGGCAGTTTCGCGCTGACGACCCAGCCGCGTCCGGGGCTAGGGCCTGCCTGGCAAACGCCACCGAGGAGCAGCGCGCGTTCGACCATTCCTGTGATCCCAAAGCCAACTTCGGATGCCAGATCGGTCGTGACCGGGTCACCATCGTCGCGCACTTGGAGGTTTACCGTCGACTGGCCTGCAGAAACCAACACGTCAATCACGGTGGCGTTTCGCGCATGCCGCTGAGCATTTGTGACCGCCTCTTGGGCGATCCGAAAGACAGCAGCGTCGATTGCCGCCGGTAGTGCGGTCAGGTCGGCTGAGACCGTCACCTCGACCCGCGGCCCGGGGGTCGAGGCCCGCGACAGCCTCACCAAGTCCCCCACTCCTGGTTGGGGGGCGTAGTCGGCGGGCGTCTCGTTGCGAAGGGCCCGGACGATCGTCCGCATTTCAGCCAGCGTTCGTTTTGCCTCCACCTCGATCACCTCCAGCGCCTCAAGTGGCGACGACGGATTTGTGGCCGCGAGGGCTCGCCCGGCCTGCGCATGTATTGCGATGGCCGAGACGTGGTGCGCCACCGTGTCGTGGAGTTCGCGCGCCAACAGGACGCGCTCCTCTGACTTGATTTGCTCCAGTTTTCGCTCCCGGGCCCCGTGCTGGGACCGCACAGCCCAACCCAGTGCCATGGTCGGCACCAAGACAGCGAACCCGCCGATTGGCTCGGTCAACCCGGCCCAACTGACGACGGTCACCAAGGTGGCTGGGACCAAAATGATCGCCAGCCCCGCCATCGCCTCTCGCCCCGAACCCCACCTGAAAAGCGAGTACGGCAACAGCATGACGTAGAGCATCGAATACACGTCTAGG
>JAKPAQ010000141.1 GCA_029779385.1 Actinomycetes bacterium
GATAGCGCAATTTATGACGCGCTCGTGCGAATGGTCCAGCCGTGGTCTCTTCGGCTTCCACTGCTTGACGGCCACGGGAACTTCGGTTCTCCAGACGATCCGCCAGCGGCAATGCGGTACACCGAATGCCGGATGGATTCGGCGGCCGAAGCGATGACTGCCTCGCTAGATGAGGACACCGTCGACTTCAAACCAAACTACGACGGACGACTTCGCGAGCCGGCCGTCTTGCCCGCCGCGATCCCTAATCTGCTGGTCAATGGCGCAACTGGCATCGCCGTTGGGATGGCGACAAATATCGCGCCGCACAACCTGATTGAGGTCGTCCAGGCTTTGCGGCATCTGATCAAGTCGCCGTCAGCAGACCTTGACGAACTGATGCGGTTCATACCCGGTCCTGACTTGCCCACCGGCGGAAAGATTGTCGGCCTTGACGGAATTCGCGACGCCTATGCGACCGGTAATGGCTCGTTCAAAATGCGTGCCACCGCCCGAATCGAGAATGTGACGCCCCGCAAGAAGGGCATAGTCATCACCGAACTGCCCTACAACGTGGGCCCGGAAAAGATAATCGAATCAGTCAAGAAGCTCGTTCAGGCAAAGAAGATCCAAGGGATCTCGGACCTGAAGAACCTGACCGACCGCAAACATGGCCTGCGAATCGTCATCGAAGTGAAGAACGCGATCGTCCCCGAGGCGCTTCTTGAACAGTTGTATCGCCAAACTCCACTCGAATCGTCCTTCTCGATAAATGCAGTCGCCCTCGTCGATGGCCAGCCACGCACCCTCGGACTTCGAGAACTATTGAACGTTTTCTTGGAACACCGCATCGACGTTGTCAGGCGACGCACCACCTTCCGCCATGCCAAGGCAGTCGCCAGTTTGCATTTGGTCGACGGCCTGTTGATCGCAATCTTGGACATCGACGAAGTCATCGAACTGGTGCGCGCCTCGCAAAACCGCGCTGAGGCCAAAGAACGACTGATGTCAGTGTTTGAACTGAGTGAACTTCAGGCCGAACACATCCTTGATCTGACGCTCGGTCGGTTGACGAAATTCTCGACGCTGGAACTTCAGAAGCGCGCCGATGACCTGCGCCGCGAGATTGAGGGCCTCGAAGCGATCCTCAGCGACGAAACTGCCCTGCGCCAGGTCGTAAGCGACGAACTCGACGACGTCGCCCAGAAATTCGGTACGCCACGACGCACCGCGTTGCTGGAGTCGGCCGGCGTGCCGGCACCCGCCGCTGCTGGGGCTTCGCTAGAAGTACCCGACGATCCGTGCTGGGTTCTGCTATCTGCAAGCGGGCTGATCGCTCGAACGACCGACGATACGCCGCTAGGCGAACTAGGCAAGCGGGCCAAACACGACACGATTGTTTCGGTAGTTCGCGCCACGGCGCGCGGTCAGATTGGCGTGGTCACCACCAGCGGGTTGACCCATCGCCTTGAAGTGCTGGACCTGCCTGCGCTGCCGCCGACTGCGGAGTCGCCGCGGCTAAGCGGAGCGATTTCAGTGACCGAGCTGCTCGACCTGACCGGTACCGCCTTGGGCCTGATGACCTTCGACGAGAAGTCGCCTGGACTGGCTGTAGGTACTCGCAGCGGAGTAGTGAAGCGCGTCAAGCCCGACTTCCTAAGCAATCGCGACAGTTGGGAAGTCATTCGACTCGAAGACGGTGACGAACTCGTTGGCGCTATGGAGTTGACCACCGGCGAAGAAGAACTCGCGTTTGTAACCTCAGATGCTCAACTCTTGCACTTCTCGGCGGCCGCAGTACGGCCCCAAGGTCGCTCCGGCGGCGGCATCGCCGGAGTAAAACTTGCCGCTGGCGCCAAAGTGATCGCCTTTGGTGCAATTGCCGAAATCGAGTCCGCATTCGTGGTGACTGTGGCCGGCAGTTCGTCGGCGTTGCCCGGCACCCAAAACGGTTCGGCGAAGGTCACCGCACTTTCGCTTTACCCGGGTAAGGGCCGCGGCACTGGCGGGGTTCGCTGTCAGCGTCTACTAGCCGGCGAAGATGCCTTGATTTTCGCGTGGATTGGCGATGGTTCGCCGATTGCGGCGGCAAGCAGCGGCTCACCAGTCGATCTTCCCGAGCCGGTGGCCAAGCGTGATGCTTCCGGAGTCGGCTTGGCCCAGCCGATCGCGGCGGTATCGACCGGTGCGAATCACCTGCTAGGCGCTCGAATCGTGTCAGACTGACGCTTGTGTTTACCTCGCGACGAGTCCTTACTGCAATCGCTCTGGCCGCGGCCTTGACGTTGGGCGCCTGTTCAGGCGGTAGCGGTGGTGACGCCGAAAAGCAGTTGGCGGCAGCCGCAGACGTCCTAGCTAACGCCGAAGCGATTGACTTCTCGATTTCAACGACGGCATTGCCCAGCGGCGAAAAGGGACTTCTTTCTGCCGAAGGAACGGCCAACCACTCCCCTGCCTTCCAAGGCGAAGTTAAGGCAGTTGCCGGCGGGATAACCATCGGTGCCGAAGTGATCGCCACGGACGGCAAAGTATGGGCGAAAACCGGGTTCTCCCCCGTTTTCATGTCCTTGGACCCCGAACGGCTCGGCGCACCG
>JAKPAQ010000145.1 GCA_029779385.1 Actinomycetes bacterium
GTGCGACGGCCTGAAGAATCACATCGGAAGTAGACGAGCCTTTGACTCGCTCAACCTTCATGTTTTTCATCATCCGGTTGACCAACTTCGGCGGCATAAACAAAGTCAACTCAGACTCAGTGGCCGGCACCGTCGAGCCGGCGGTCACCTTATTAGGCAGAGTCGTCTTCGCCGTCACATAAAACTGTTGCGGCCCCTGAAGCGACTGGTTAATGGTCGGATTGGTCGCCTTACAGGTGTACCCAACCCGCGAAATCGACGCGGTTTGCGCAGAAGCAGGCGCAACGCCTACTAGCTGAAACCCCGCAGCTAATAGGCCAACCGCAGCGGCCAAGCGCAACGCTCGCTGCGCAAGATTCATATTCCCCAACATCCGGCTCCCCCTAGAAGCAGGTTGAAAAAAGTCCTGAACAAGGAGAGTCAGAACAAAGTCAGAAAACTGTAACCGCAAGTTGCAATGTGACGCAAACCACGTTTCGTCTGTCGAGACTCGCCGCTAGCCGCCCAGCGCGAACATGACCACGGGCAGCGCCCCCAACAGTGAGGCAACCGCAAACCCGGCGAGGTCGCATTTGGTCCAGGTTGCCGACTCCAGCCACGACCTCGACGCTGCCGACTCGAACCCCCTAGCGTCCATCGCGATCGATACCCGAGTGGCGTCACGCATGGCATGAACCAAGAGGGCAAACGTTAGTTCGCCGGTGTATCGGACCAAGGCGATCGGGTTTGGGCCCGGTCCAACTCCTCGTGCCCGACGAGTGCGGGTCAACGTTTCCCAGGTTTGAGCAAGTCCGGCGAAACCTTGCAATGACGCCGAGAATGCGGCCACACCCCGAGCGGGAAGTCGCAGGCTCTGAGCGAGGTAGTCGCCAAGTCGGGCCGGATCGATAAAGCCTGCAGCCACCGACCCGGGCCAGGCAAGCACCACTATCCGCAAGCCTGCGGTTAACGCCTCCTCGAAGTCTCTGCCGCCGAGCCGCCAAGTGGAGTAGACGACAGTCGAGGCGGCAATTGCGGCAAACACCAAACAGACCAGAACATACTTCGGCCTAGGGGCAAATAGCAGTGCAGCCAGCAGGTAGGCACCGATAGTCACGGTCGCGATCGGCAGCGATCGAATTGCGAATGACCCGGCTAGCGCCGCAAAGCCCACCCACAACAAGACCAGCGGGTTCACTCGAGCCAACCAGCCGGTCATTTCGAGACCACCTGACCCAGACGTCCCGACTGTTCGAGCACAAACTCAGTGTCGGTTGCGATCTGCCGATCGTGGGTGCTGATCGCGACGGTAGCCCCGGCCTGCGCCGCAGCTTCCAACCAGCCGACAACCAGCGCCCAAGTCTCGTGGTCCTGACCAACGGTGGGCTCGTCTAGGACTACAAATTCGGGACGATGCGCCAAGGCTGCAGCCATGGCCAGTCGGCGCTGCTCGCCCCCAGAAAGCCGGTACGGATGCGACTCGCCATAGGTGTTGAGCCCAACGGCCGCCAACACTGAATCAACATCTACGGTTCGACCCACCCTGGTCGAGGTTCTTTCGATCTCGCGGCGAACCGTAGTCGCGACGAAACCGTGTTCAGGGTTCTGCGGCACCCAACCCAATGCGGCAGCCAGTTTTCGAGAACGCAATCGCGACCGATCCGGGGTCACTCGACCAGCCGAAGGGCGCACCAGTCCGGCCGCCGCCAGCAGCGCCGTGCTTTTGCCCGACCCGCTCGGACCGACAAATGCCGAAACCCGGCCGGGGGCGAGATCTGCGGAAATGTTCGTGAGTGCTCGATTTACTTGGTTCCCGCGCAAGGTTCGCGTGGTCAGGTCGACACAGATGCCGTCAAGACTCACTCCTTCACTGCGATCGATCGGTGTAACGAGACCGGGCGAAATCACGGTTGGGGACGGTGCCGGGCGGCCGGGTAGCCAAAGGCCCGGCGGGGCCGCGGCGAGGAACTCCGCGACTGTCCCGTCGAGGACGACCCGGCCCGCATCTATCACCAAAACGCGGTCCACGCACTCCAGCCACGGCTCAAACCGGTGCTCAACGACGACCATGGTCCGCTCACCCACGGCTCGGATAACCGAATCTCGAACTTGTTTGGCAACAGCATCATCCAGCATCGAGGTCGGCTCATCGAGCAAGACGACGTCGGGGCGAAGAGCGAGCACACCGGCGAGGGCGAGTCGCTGCTGCTCACCGCCGGACAATGCGGAAGTCTGATGCGCAATCGGATAGGACAGCGACACCTCGGCCAAGGCCTGGTCGATTCGGCGGCGGATCTCAACCCGATCCAGCCCGATATTTTCTGGCCCGAACGCAACATCTCGACCGATCTGTTCGGCGACGATCCCGTCGGCTGGATTCTGCGCGATGTAGCCGAGCCGTCCACCAACCTCAACCGAACCAAGCAGGTCGCCGGCGACCGTCGTCCCAAGTGCGCCGGCGATCGCATGGAGCACGGTTGACTTGCCGCTACCTGAGCGGCCTACGAGCAGAATCCGCTCGCCAGCGTCAACGGTTAGGTTGAAGTCGTTGATCGTGGGCTTGGACCGGCCAAGCGGCGTCCAACTGAACGCCGCTCGAACCTGTCCGGCTTGCATGAAACTAGACCTTGACTACGTGCTCGCGCCCGGCTGCAAATGAGTCGAGCGCACCGGCGCGGGCAAGTGCTTGAACCAAGAGCCAGCCACCGAGTCCAGCGATAACCGCGCCCGAGAGCGTGAAGAAACCTAGGTGCACGAGTTTGTGTTCGATGCCCCAGTCGGCGTAGTAGGAGAACCATTCGTACACCGATTCAGCGGCACCGGCGACAGCGCCAGCAGCCATCGCGATCAGCGGGCCAAACGAGCGGTATGCGAACAAGGCGAAAACGAGCTCAACACCTAACCCCTGCACTGCGCCGGACACCAACGTGCTCATGCCCCACTCGTTCCCGGGCATAAGCGCCGAAACGGTCGCGGCGATCATTTCAGTCGCGACTGCCGCACCTGGTCGGCGAACAATCAGCGCGCCGACCACACCGGCGATAATCCAACCGCCGCCTAGCAAGGCGCCTGATGGCGGGTAAGCAAGCATTCCCGCGGTGCCGATAACGCCGTACAACTTGCCCCAACCCCAAAAAACGACACCAAACGCAACACCGAGTGTGGCGATTGTGACCAGATCGATGGAGCGGTAGCGCATGGACGTGGATGCAGAATTCATCGTGACTCCCTTCGCCGGTACTAACCGGGCAGGTTCGGAAGGGTCGGCGCCCGCGTACTCGCGCCCTCTCAGCCCATCAGCGTGGGTTCCCCTGTCTAGTTCGATCAGTCTATTCACCGCCTTCGAGTTCGCGCCGCTAGGGGTGCGTGGACAAACAACGCACGAAGGGCCCAACCCATTGGGTTGAGCCCTTCGCGTAGACCAGCCGTCTTGTTGGCTAGTTATTTACCAGATCACTCTTGCGTGCGTCGGCGCCAAACTAGTGCCGCTGCGCCACCGATCAGGATCAGTAGACCCAGCAGGCCAGCAAACATGCTCGGCCCACCGGTTTCAGCGAGCACACCGCCTGAAGTCGAGGCGTCGCCTTCATCGGAAGCTCCTGCGGAGGAGTCTGCCGAGACTTCAAAGGCCGCTGTGGCGATCGTCGTGCCGTTTTGGCTGATGATCAACGTGTGCTGACCCGGTGTCGCGTTCGCTGGGATCGTGACACTGATCTGGTTTGCACTTGAGACCGTCTTGGTCCCCAAATCAACTGGCGTTGAATGCATGACTACCTGCACTTGTTGACCAGCCCAGCCGTTCGGGAAGCGGACGGTCATCGATTCACCTGCGCCTACCGTGTCCGGCACTTGGATAGCCACAGTTCCCGGAGGCGTGGTCGGCTCGGTCGTCGGCTCGGTCGTCGGCTCGGTCGTGGGTTCCGTCGTCGGTTCCGTCGTCGGCTCAGTCGTGGGCTCAGTCGTCGGTTCCGTCGTGGGCTCAGTCGTCGGTTCCGTCGTCGGTTCCGTCGTCGGCTCAGTCGTGGGCTCAGTCGTCGGCTCCGTCGTGGGCTCCGTCGTCGGCTCCGTCGTCGGCTCAGTCGTCGGCTCAGTCGTCGGCTCAGTGGTGGGCTCAGTGGTGGGCTCAGTCGTGGGCTCAGTGGTCGGCTCCGCTGGAGCAGGAACAACCGGGATCGCGCCCAAGGCGAGATTCGCGGGACCAACACAGGTCAAGTCCGAAGGAATCTCATCTTCTTTAGTTGGGTCATCCAAGTTCTCCACGAAAATCGTCGCATCAATCGTGAAGTTGGCCGGCATACCCAAGACGACTTCACCGGCCACATCGGTCGGAGTTGAAATCGCCGGAACCGTACCCGCAGCCGGGATCAACCAAGGCGCACCAACCGTCTGCGGAATATCAGTCCGCGGGGCAGCCAAACGCGGAATCGGCACCTGCAACGACTTACCCGCCGACGACAACGTCATCACCGAATCAGTGGATGCACCATCAGCCGCCTTACCAGCGAGCAAATCGACCGTAGATTCACGCAACTTCTCCGGCATCGTCAACGTAATACTCACGGGCGTCTGCGGGATTTGTTCACCTGGGTAAACCGAACCCGGCACGGTCGCCTTCGAACGCACACCAATCGTGTGGGTCCGCAAGTTCAACCCACCAGCAATCACGTTGCAGGTGTAATCAAAGCTCTTGTCCAACTCGATCGGAGCCGTCGGAGTGGTCGGCTCCGTAGTCGGCTCGGTGGTCGGTTCCGTCGTCGGTTCCGTCGTCGG
>JAKPAQ010000152.1 GCA_029779385.1 Actinomycetes bacterium
CAGCGCTCTGGGAATCAACGATTCGGGCGACGTCGTCGGCGTCAATCGACCCGGAACAACCGCGCGTCCCCAGTTCACCGTCTTGTGGGAGCGCCACGGCGACCACTTCCACGCCCACCAGCTGGCGAACCTTGCCGGTTCGGACTTCTCCCGCGGGTTCGCCATCAACAAGGACCAGATGATCGTTGGCGAGGCGTTCAACGACGCCGGCAACAGCGTCGGCGTCCGCTGGCTCGGCGACCAAGCACCAACCCACATCACCAGCCTCAGCGAAACTGGCTTAGGCGTCCTCAACGACGTCAACGACACCGGCACGGCGGTCGGCACTGCGGCCTCGCACGCGGTTCGGTTGACCGCCGACGACACGGTCGAGTTGCTGACAAGCCCGGTGCTGCCAGTCGCCGGTTCAGTGCTGCTCAACTCAGGTGCAAAAGCGATCTCAAAAGCTGGCGACATCGCGGGCTCGGCTCGGGTGAACGTCCCCCACAACGACCACTTCCATGCCCAGTCATACGCCGCCATCTGGCGCATTGGCACAGACGGCAAACTCCTGGCCGTACCGCCGGCGGCGAAAAGCCCGAGCGTCACGAAGTTCACTGATGAGGGTGAAGTGCTCGGTAGCGCGACGATCAACGGACTTCAGGCCGCGATCCATTGGGATGCCCAAGACGAACCCAGTGTTCTGCCTGCCCCCACGATCGCCGACTACACCCACACCGCAGCAACGGCAGGCGCCGACGATGTCGTCGTCGGCTACGCCTCAAAGTTCGCCGCAAACACTTCGTTTGGTGGCGCGGCCATCGCTTGGGATGACCATGGCGTAGTCAACCTAAATGAGCGCGTGGTCAACTTGCCAGCGGATGTGACCTTGCAGTCGGCGGCCGACATCAACGCTTCGGGGCAGATCGTTGGTACCGCCGACACTGCCGACGGTAGTCGCGGGTTCGTGCTCACTCCGGTTGAAGAAGTCGAGCCCGAGCCAGTCTCAACTTCGATCTCGGCACCAGCAGTCAAACAGGTCTACGGCTTGCCGACGAAACTGCTGGTGACCCTTACCTCCGGTGCCACGGGAAAGGTAACGGTCACGGCAGGAACGAAGAAAGTAACTGGCACCTTGTCAAACGGTCAGGCCCGCGTTGTGTTGCCAGCAAAGTCCTTGGCCCCAGGGAATCGAACCGTGACCATCTCCTACCCGGGAGTCGCTGGAGAGTTCTCACCCGCGACCGCTTCGGCCAAAGTTCAAGTGTCCAAAGCCAAGACGACTGTGAAGGCCAAGTCGGCTAAGACGAAGGTCAAGCGCGGCAAGGTAGCGGTCTTCAAAATTGCCGTCTCCAGCCCCTCGGTGAAGCCGACCGGCAAAATCCGGGTCAACTTCGCCGGAAAGACAAAAACTCTCCAGTTGAAGAACTCAAAAGCGACAATCAAGATCAAGGTTGCCAAAGCGACCAAGCCAGGGGCAAAAACGGCCAAGGTGACCTACCTCGGCGACGCCTTTGCCGGTGCGAGCAACGCCAAAACGGTGAGAGTAACCATCACCGACTAGTGGCTCCCAAGCCCCCAAAAAAGCGAATGCCCCGAGCAGCCATGGCTGCTCGGGGCGTTCAAACTGAGCTTCGATCAGTGATTGTGACCGGCGTGCTCGTCGGCCTCTTCGGCCGGCTTGTCGACGACCAGCGTCTCGGTCGTCAGCAGCATGGCCGCGATCGAGGCAGCGTTCGCCAACGCCGAACGGGTCACCTTGACCGGGTCAAGGATGCCCTGCTCGAGCAGGTCGCCGTACTCGCCAGTGGCCGCGTTGTAGCCCTGGCCCGACTCGCGGACCTTGGCCACTACGACCTCACCGGATTCGCCGCCGTTGCGGGCAATCCACTCCAGCGGAGCGTCAGCGCCCTTGCGCACGATCCGAACACCGAACGCTTCGTCACCGGTCAGACCGAGTTCGTCATCAAGGACACCGACAGCGTGAACGAGAGCCGAACCGCCACCGGGGACGATTCCTTCCTCGATCGCCGCGCGAGTAGCCGAAACGGCGTCCTCGATGCGGTGCTTCTTTTCCTTGAGCTCGACCTCGGTAGCGGCACCGACGCGAACCACGCAGACGCCGCCGGCCAACTTGGCCAACCGCTCCTGCAGCTTCTCGCGGTCCCATTCCGAATCGGTGGCTTCGAACTCGGCCTTGATCTGGGCAACACGGCCCGCGACCTCGGCGTCTTCGCCGCCACCGTCGATGATGGTGGTGTCGTCTTTGGTCACTACTACCCGACGGGCAGTGCCCAAGACTTCAAGACCGACCTGGTCAAGCTTCAGGCCGACGTCAGGGGTGACGACGGTCGCGCCGGTCAGGGTCGCGATGTCCTGCAGCATCGCCTTGCGACGATCGCCGAAGGCCGGGGCCTTTACTGCGACCGAGGTGAAGGTGCCACGGATCTTGTTGACGACGATGGTCGAAAGTGCTTCGCCTTCTACATCTTCGGCGATGATGAACAGCGACTTGCCAGCCTGGACGACCTTCTCCAACAACGGCAGCAGGTCCGAAACGGCCGAGATCTTGCCCTGGTTCACCAAGATGTACGGATCGTCGAGGACCGACTCCATCCGCTCGGTGTCGGTGACCATGTATGGCGAGAGGTAGCCCTTGTCGAACTGCATGCCCTCGGTGAACTCCAGATCGGTGCCCATGGTGTTGGACTCTTCGACGGTGATGACACCGTCCTTGCCGACCTTGTCGAACGCTTCGGCGATGAGTTCGCCGATGACCGCGTCGCGGCTCGAAACCGTGGCAACCGCAGCCATGTCGGCAACCGAAGCGACCGCGCGCGAACGCGAGTGAAGCTCAGTCTCGACGGCCGCAACCGCAGCCTCGATGCCCTTCTTCAGTCCGATCGGGTTGGCGCCAGCAGCGACCGCCCGCAGGCCCTCGTGGACCATCGCCTGGGCGAGCACCGTGGCGGTGGTCGTTCCGTCACCGGCGACGTCGTTGGTCTTGGTGGCAACCTCTTTGGCCAACTGCGCGCCGAGGTTTTCGAAGGGGTCGTCGAGTTCGATTTCACGAGCGACGGACACGCCGTCGTTCGTGATGGTCGGCGCGCCCCACTTCTTGTCCAGGACCACGTAGCGACCCTTGGGGCCGAGGGTGACCTTTACGGTGTCGGCGAGTTTGTCGACACCGCGCTCGAGGGCGCGACGTGCGTCCTCGTTAAATTCCAGAATCTTTGGCATTTGCAGATTCCGTTCAGGCCAGAATCGCGAGCACGTCGCGCGAGTTGAGGATCAAGTATTCCTCGCCACCGTGCTTGAGTTCGGTTCCGCCGTACTTGCTGAACAGCACGCGATCGCCGACGGCAACGTCGACGGGCAGGCGCTCACCGGCGTCGCTGACGCGGCCGGGGCCCACAGCGACGACTACGCCTTCCTGCGGCTTTTCCTTGGCGGTGTCGGGGATTACGAGGCCCGACGCGGTGGTCTGTTCTGCCTCCGCGGCCTTGATGACGATGCGATCTTCGAGTGGCTTAATGGTGACCGACACTGGTCGACCTCCCCTTTCGGATGGATGACACGAATAGTTGGCACTCGTAACTTCAGAGTGCCAGTGTTCAGCCTAGCACCGGCTGGCACTCCACCCAAGCGAGTGCTAAGTCTTTAGGTTCCGCCGGGGCGCACCAACGCGTTCGGGCAGACTTTGGCCGTGGACCTGTCAACGTTCGAGCTGCTGCTTGGCCCGCGCGGCAGTGAGTTGATGGGTCAACTTGGCGAACTCGACCCGGCCGAATCTGAGTTGGCGATCGGCACTCGCCTACGCCGCAACTACCCGACAGAACTGGTCGCCGCGGCACTGACTCAACACCGATTGCGCACTAAAGCAGTCACCAAATTCGGGGACTTGGCAGCAAACATGTGGTTCACCGCCGACGCCCTGGAACAGGCCACGCGTCGGCCCGTAGCCGCCCACCGCGCAAACCGACTGGTCGACCTGGGCGCGACAAGTGTGGTCGACCTAGGCTGCGGCATCGGCGGCGACTTGATCGCCTTCGCCCGCGCCGGACTAACGGTGCGTGGCATCGAGGCCGACCCGGTGCGCGCCGCGATCGCCCAAGCAAACTTGGCGGCCGCAGGATTTCCCGGAACTGTCGAAGTCGGTGACGCAACCTTGGCCACGATCAATCCGACCGAGGTCGCTTTCGTTGACCCAGCCCGCCGCGACGGGCGCGGACGCACCTTCAGCCTTGACGCGCTCGTGCCGTCTTGGGAGTTCGTTACCGAACTGCTGCAAGGTCGCGCTCTAGCCAAGGTGATGCCCGGCATCGCCCACGACGCGGTGCCGCCGGGGGTGCACCCCGAGTGGGTCAGCGACTCCGGCGACCTAGTGGAAGCCTGTTTGTGGGGGGCCGGTTTCGCCCTGCCGCACAATCGGCAAGCAACCGTGCTGCCTGCTGGCGCCACCCTGCTCGGTCGGCACGCTCGCGCCGACACAGGCGAACCCCTGACGTTCCTAATCGAGCCCGACGATGCGGTGATCCGGGCTGGTCTCGTTGCTGAACTTGCTCAAAATATTGGCGGCCACCTGCTGGATCCGCACATCGCTTGGATTACTTCGACCGAGCCATACGTCGGGCCGCTAGGTCGCTGCTTTGAGGTCGTCGAGGAACTGCCGTATCGCGAAAAGCAGCTAAAAGCCGCGCTGCGCGCGAAGGACATCGGCACCCTGACGGTGAAGAAGCGTGGAGTACAGGTGGTCCCCGAGCAACTCATCAAACGCCTTGGGCTGAAGGGGTCCAAGACCGCAATCGTGGTGCTGACGCGCGTCAACGAAAAAGGTCGAGCCTTCTTGGTGACCGAACACCGAAACGGTGAATTAGATGACTGACCTCACCGAGTCGCCCCAACTGCTGCCGCAGTTGCGACGACTGCCACTTCGCCTACTGCTACTCGTGGCCGCCGCTCACGTCATTCCGCTAACGACCGCATTGGTTCGAAACTGGAGTTGGAATATCGATTCGCTCGTATTCCTCATTGGTTTGGCCCTTACCGTGGCGACCGTCATTTCGGCGGCGCGCGGCCGCACAACCTGGCGAACAGGGGCGGCCTTCAGCGCCATTAGCCTCCTGTCGATTTGGCTAGAACGAACGACCACTTCAGGAACCGGGATCGATTCAAGTCCAGCATTTGCGTACGCAGTCATGGCGGCGATCACATTTTCGGTCACCCTCTGGCTACCTCGCAGCATCAGCTATGCCGCTGCCATTTTGATTTCCTATCTGGTGGCCCACAAACTGTTTGACCCAACTGGATTCGGCAGTGCAGTCGATGAAGTGGCCCAAGTAACCCCGGCGGTAATCGCAATTGCTTTTGCCACGGCAACAGTTGGCATCGGCACCCAGCGGGCCGACGCCGCCCGCGCCGAGCAACTGGCCGCCAGCCTCGATGAAGCCAAAGCCGAGGCAAAGTCACTTGCTGGACGCGAAGCGCAACTACGGATGCATGACCTCACGATTCCAGCGCTCACCAGCGTCGCACGCGAATCCATCCCTGACCTGGCAGCTGTCCGACAAGCTTGCGCCGAGGCGGCCAACGCAATTCAGCTAGAGGGTGAGCAACCATGAGCAGTACAACAACCAAGCTGTCTTTCCTTGACCGACTGGCCGCCCTCGTCGACGCGCATGGCTCGGCAAAGTTGCGCGCGACCGGGACCACGCCTGAACTGCCAGGCCAAGTCGAAGACGCGATCGTTGGCGCCACCGCCGAAGCACTGCGCAACACCCTGCGCCACGCACCCGGCAGCACCGTGGTCGTCCAAGTTGAAACAAACAAGAAGGGCGTTTGGGTTCGCGTCCGAGACAACGGTCCCGGAATGGGCGAGGGCACCCGCGCTGGCTTCGGCCTAACTCATTCGATCAACGAACGAATGCTTGAAGTTGACGGCACCGTTTCGGTCAAAACTGACCCAAATACCGGCACCGAAATCGGCCTCAACTGGTATCCGAAACCTGAAGGCGGGCTTCACGACGCGCTAGTGGACATGGTCGGTCGACCACGTCGCCTAGTGGGACTGTTTGCACTTCCGCTCATGCTTGGTTCTTGGTACCTCGTTTTTCGCTACGGCCTGCAGGACGGCTCAAAAACGGTCACCTTCGCGGTAGCGATCACCACCTCAGTTATTGCCGTCGCGGTCATCACCGCAGCGGGCACCCGCTGGGTCCCACTGATCGGCGTAGTCGCGATGGTCTGCCTGCCAATCCTCAACGCGATCGGGTTGGCTAACGCTGGCGACGGCGCAGTCTTGAGTTTTCGCAGTTGGTCGATCGGCATGACCGGAAATGTCGCGCTGGCGATGGCGGCCAGTTTGCCGCCAACGTGGCCGCTGTTTGCCGCAATCGGCATCTCGGCAACGACCTGGTGGGCTGCGGTGGTCGACCCGACGGTTTCACCGATCGAAGCAATCGGCGCCATTTTGCAAACTCTCTTCTTCACCGTCGCTGGCCTGTTAGTGGCCCGATCGATTCTGCTCGCGTGGCGAGGAACCTCTCAAGCTTTTGATCTTGCCCGCCACTCCCGCGCCGAGGCGTTGCTCGCCGCAGTAAATGAACTTTCTCGGGCCGAACAAGCCGAACGACTCGGTGACGATCTTGGCGACTTCTTGGCCGCCGCCGCGGTTGACCTTGACCTCGCCGACCCGAAGGTCAAACGTGAGGCGTCCGTGTTGGCCGCTCGGGTTCGCGACGAGTTGGAGCAGCCTGGCGCTTGGCCGGCAGCAGTGCGAGAGGAACTAGATTCGGCACGCCGTCGCGGTGCGATCGTAGTAGTTAGGTCAACCGCCCCCGCGCCTTGGCCAGCACAAGCAAATCGGCTGATTATTTCCCTGCTGTCAGCGACCACGACCGAACAGTTGACGATCACCATTCGTGCCAACGAAGAGTCGATAAGCGTTCGCGGAGTGGTCAAACCGCCCTGGTCGCCCCGCCAGAGCGATAGCCTCAAAAACGCGGTCACGACTCAGGGTCTGGCCACCTCAGTGGCCATCGACACCGATGACGACGCAACTTTGGTCGACCTGAATGAATTGCGGTGAGTTGATGATGGCTGAACAAGAGCAGATTCTGCGGGTTGGCGCGGTTGACGATCATCCGGTTGTTTTGCGTGGACTTGCCGCCGAACTGGCCCACACGGCGCCCGATATCGACTTGGTCGCGATCGCAGCCAACGTCGACGAACTCCTGGCCGAAACCACTGATCTAGATGTCGTTTTGCTCGACTTGACTTTGCACGACGGCCAAGACACCCAAGAGAACATTCGTCGTCTGCTAGCCAGCGATATTCAGGTGCTGATCTACACCGGCGAGACCAAACCGATCCCGATCGTGCGCGCTGTCGAGGCCGGCGCGCTCGGCCTGGCCCTGAAGTCAGACCCGGTCGAGGAAATCGCTGGCGCGATCCGCCTAGTGAGCACCGGCCGGGAGGCCTACTCCGGCCCGTTGGCGGCCAATCTGATCTCCCACGGCGAGGTCGAAAGCCTCCTCAGCGACCGACAGGTCGTGATCTTGAGTCTGATCGCGGAGGGCCTTCCTCGAAAGTCGATCGCCCGCCAACTTGGGGTTGCCGTCTCAACGGTCAACGAGCACGTCAATCGGGTGTCCGAGGTGTTCCGCGAACGGGGGCTCGGCCCAACGAACTCACATTCGCTGGTCAACCATGCTCGGGCCGAAGGCTATTTGACCGACTGACACCTGATCGGCTGAGCGATACGGTCTACCCATGGACGGGAAAATCGATCTTGGTGTGGACCTTGGCGAATCGGCCGAGCGGTGGCAGTCGGGTGAAGACATTCGCCTGTTGGCTTTCGCCTCAAGCGCGAACGTCTGTTGTGGCGCCTATGCAGGTGACGACGACCTGATCCGAGAAACTTGCGCGGCCGCGGTCGAGCACGGGGTCGAGATCGGCGCTCAGGTCGGCTACGTCGATCGCGCTGGTTTCGGTCGTCGTTTCATCGATGTGCCGCCGAGGGATCTGGCCGATCAAATCCGCCACCAGATCGACCACCTGAGCGAGTTGGCAGATGCGGTGGGCGGGATCGTCACCTTCGTCAAGCCTCATGGGGCGCTGTACCACCAGATTCGTCACGACGAGGCTCAAGCCTCAGCGGTAGTCGAAGCGCTGCTTGCCGACACCAACCCGCTGCCGCTAGTTGGCATGGCCGGGTCGCTCGCCCTTCAGTTCGCTGACGACGAAGGCATTGACGTCGTGTTCGAGGGTTTCGCTGACCGCACGTATCTGCCAGACGGTTCACTGACCGGTCGCGATCAGCCAGACGCATTCATCACCGATCCGGCCAAAGCAGCGAGTCAAGCCGTCAACTTGGCCAGTTCGGTCGACTCCATTTGCGTCCACAGCGACAGTCCCGGCGCGGTTGACCTGCTCGCTGCGGTTCGCGCTGGCCTGGAGCGTCAAGGGTTCACCGTCGGGCCTGTTCACAAGTGATGCCGCTTCGATGAGGGTGCTGCCTTGCGGCGATCAGGCGGTGCTGTTGGACTGTGCAACCGCCGCCGAAGCTAGGAGCTGGCAGTTCGCGCTCGCCGATCAGGTGCCCACCGTTTTGGGTGCGACGACGGTGCTCCTTCGGGGGAAGCCCGCAAGTTTGCGAGCCCTGATTTCGGCTACCTCGGTCAGCCCCGAGCAACACCGCACGGGCAACCAGGTCACGATCGAGGTGACCTACGACGGCCCCGATTTGGCCGCAGTGGCCGAGTATTGCGGACTCGCCATCGCCGAGGTGATTGCCGCGCATACTGGCTCGGAGTGGACGGTCGGCTTTGCCGGGTTCGCACCCGGGTTCGCCTACCTGACCGACGGTGACCCGCGACTCGATGTTCCACGACTTGATCGTCCCCGCCCGCAAGTGGCAGCCGGTTCGGTTGGCTTGGCCGGGAGGTTCAGCGGGATCTATCCGCGGTCCTCCCCCGGTGGCTGGCAGTTGATCGGCTCAACCACGGCAGTCATGTGGGACTTGGACCGGCCGATGCCGGCCCTGCTGCAACCGGGCGACACCGTCTCCTTCAAGCAGGTGGGCCAATGAGCCTTCGAGTCCTAAATGCTGGACCGCTTTCGCTGTACCAGGACGCTGGGCGACCCGACTACGCCCAGTTGGGGGTCAGCAACTCGGGCGTGTTTGATCGCCAAAGCCAACGCGTGGCGAACCTGCTGGTCGGCAACCAGCCAAATGCTGTGGTAGTCGAAGCGCTCGGCGGCGGGCTCGCCATAATTGCCACCGCCGACCATGTCGTCGCGAT
>JAKPAQ010000156.1 GCA_029779385.1 Actinomycetes bacterium
GGGTGCGCAGGCGACTAGGTCGCCTGCTCTCCACGGCCGGCCCGATCCTTGTCGTTGCCTGTCCAGCTGCAGTGCTGGCTCAGGTAGCGGTGAACACCGCGCGGGTGACGGTCAGCTCAGGCACGTTCGAGACCGTCACGACCAACAATGAAGCGGTCGATAATGACGCCCTCCTGGCAGTGCTGGCTGCCAATGCCGACAATGCTGGACCGATCAATGGCGCAAACGGGGCAGTCAATGTCCTCAACGTTCTGAACAATGACAGCGCCAACGGAACGGCTCCGACGCCTGCGAACGTGACGATCTCGGTGGTCACGCCCGCGAGCAACCCAGGTGTTACGCTCGATATCGCCACCGGCGCCATCAGCGTGGCAGCGGGAGTCCCGGCGGGCACCTATACGATCACCTATCAGATTTGCGAAACTGCAAATCCAACCAATTGCGCCACCGCGACCGCGACAATCGTCGTCGCCGCGCCCGCTATCGTCGCCACAAACGACGCTCCGCCAGCGGTCAACGGCACCAATGGTGGAAACGACGTCGTCAACGCATTTGCCAACGATACTCTCAACGGCGCACCGGTTGTCGCCGGTGCGATCACCGCGTCCGTTACCAGTCCCGCCTCTTCGATTAATGGTGGCCCGGTACCTGTACTCGATCCCGTCACCGGCCTCGTCAATGTCCCTGCGGGTACTCCAGCTGGGACCTATTCGATCGGCTATCGGATCTGTGAAAACAACAATCCGAGCAATTGCGCTGATGCCGTCGTGACGATCATCGTATCCGCCGCGCCAATCGCCGCGACCGACGACAACGCTGGACCCGTTAACGGTGCGAACGGCGCGCCTGGCATCGCCAACATCCTCACCAACGATGCCCTCAACGGCGTTGCGCCGACCCCAGGCAACGTGACGATCAGTGTGACTGCACCGGCAAGCAATCCGGGCGTTACGCTCGATGTCGCCACCGGCAATGTAAGTGTTGCGCCGGGTGTGCCCGCTGGAACTTACAGCATCACTTACCAGATCTGCGAAACGCTTAACCCGACCAATTGCGCCACCGCGACTGTAAACGTCGTCGTCACCGCTCCAGCGATTGGAGCGAGCGACGATACGCCACCGGCGGTTAACGGCGCCAACGGCGCAAACGATATCGTCAATGCCTTCGCCAACGACACGCTGAACGGCTCACCGGTTGTAGCGTCGTCGATCACCGCAACGATCACCGCAGGCGCCTCTTCGCTCAACGGCGCGCCGGTCCCAGTGCTCGACCCGGCGACCGGTCTGGTCGACGTCCCCGCGGGCACGCCAGCTGGCAGTTACACCATCAACTATCGCATTTGCGAAAACAACAATCCCACAAATTGCGCCGATGCAATTGTTACGGTTCTGGTGACCGCACCCGCCATCACGGCGAGCGACGACAATTATGGCAATCTGCGCAGCGGCATTGGCAACGCCAACGCTGGCAACATCCTGAACAACGATGCTTTGAACGGAGTCGCTCCGACCCCGAGCAATGTCACGATCACAGTCACTGCACCCGCCAGCAATCCAGGCGTTGCGCTCGATCCTGCCACCGGCAACGTCAGCGTTGCTCCGTCTGTGCCCGCTGGCACCTATACGATTGGATACCAGATCTGCGAGAAGCTCAACCCGACCAACTGCGCCCAGTCGACAGTCAGCGTAGTGGTCGAGCCGGCGCTTAGCTCGGTAACCGGCACTGTCTACGACGACCGCAACGGCAACCAGCAGCTCGATTCCGGCGAAACCCGGAGGGTTGGCTGGATCATCGAGGTCATCCGCGATGGTGTGGTGGTCGCGACTGCCCGGTCAGATGCCCAAGGCAACTATCGGATCGATGGTTTGCTCAGCGGACCTGGGTATTCGATACGCTTTACCAACCCTGACAACAATGTCGTCTACCGGGTCATCTCTAGCGTTACGCTTGCCGATAATACCGTAGTCATCGATCAGAATTTGCCGCTCGACCCTTCGGGCGTGGTCTACGACTCTATCTCTCGCGCTCCGGTCCGCAATGTGGTGGTCACGCTGCTTGGCGCGAATGGCTCGGCTCTGCCGGCTGCCTGTTTCCTGTCTCCCAGCCAGCAAAACCAGGCAACTGACACCCAGGGCAATTACCGGTTCGACATCATCCCCGGTGCTTCACCGCTGTGTCCAACGGGCGAGACCGTTTACACGATCTCGATCGCCGCGCCGACCGGTTATTCTGCTCCGTCCACAGTCCTTCCGGCAGAAATCGGTGCGTTCGATCCCACCGGGCTTTCGGCCCCGGTAATGATCGGCAGTGGCTCCAGCGCGCCTGCGAATGGCGAGACTGTGCGCTGGTACCAGTCATTCCGGCTTGCGCAGGGCGATCCGGATGTAATCTTCAACCATATCCCGATCGATCCATTCACATCGCGCAGTCCGCTGGTGGTTTCCAAGACGAGCATCAAGCGCACGGCGAGCGTCGGCGACCTGGTTCCCTACACGATCACCGTGCGCAACGCCGAAGCCGCGCAGCGCGCAGGTGTTGACGTGATCGATCTTCTCCCGCCTGGTTTCAAATACGTCACCGGGACCGCCTCGATTAATGGCGCGGCGGCCGAACCACAGGTCAACGACCGCGAACTGCGCTGGACCCGCCAGATTATTCCGGCCAATGGCACGGTGACTTACAAGCTGACTGTTGTGGTCGGCGCGGGCGTCACCACGGGCGACCGGGTCAACAATGGCCTGGCTCGAAACGGCAACGACGGTTCGGAAATCTCGAACCGCGGCCAGGCTGTGGTCTCGATCGTGCCGAGCGCGGTGTTCGATTGCTCGGAAGTCATCGGCAAGGTCTTCGAGGACCGCGACGGCGACGGTTATCAAGACGAGGGCGAACCCGGCATTCCGGGCGCGCGCCTCGCGACTGTCAACGGCGAGCTCATCACCACCGATGAATTCGGCCGCTACCATATCGCTTGCGCGGCAGTGCCGGACGCCCAGATCGGCTCGAACTTCGTGCTCAAGCTCGACGTCCGAACGGTCGCGCAAGGCTACTGGCCGACCTCGGACA
>JAKPAQ010000162.1 GCA_029779385.1 Actinomycetes bacterium
GTGGCCAGTCAAGGGCGGCGAAGCAGCCACCGGAACCTCCGGTGTCGTTTCTGCCGTCAAGGGCGGCGAAGGCACCATCGGTTACGCCGACGCCAGCCAGGCCGGCGACTTGTCCACCGTCTCGGTCAAGGTCGGCGACGAGTTCGTCGCACCGACCGAAGAAGCCGCAGCCAAGGTCCTCGACACTGCCGAGCAGGTTCCCGGCCGGTCCGAGACCGACCTGTCCCTGCAGATCGACCGCAAGACCACGGAGGCTGGCGTTTACCCGGTCGTCTTGGTCTCGTACCAGATCGCCTGCCAGAAGTACGAAGACGCCGCACAGGGCGAACTCGTAAAGGGCTGGTTGACCTACGTCGCCAGCGAAGAAGGCCAGAAGGCTTCGCAGGAAGCGGCCGGTTCGGCGCCGCTCTCGGCCGACTTCTCCAAGAAGGTTCAGGCCGCGATCGACACGATCAGCTGACACCTTTGGTCCGGCCGAGTGGCGCAACCCCTCGGCCGGGTCATGGGTAGCAGTTGCCGATGCAACGCAAATCCTGAACTTCGAAAGTCTGAATCACAACCGGAAGGGCTCCTCGTGAGCAGCAACACTGAGCTAGAGCCAGCAGCCAAGGCGCCACCGCAGCGCCCGGGCGACCGCGTATTTCGTGGGCTCTCCCTAGGCGCAGCAATCGCCATCTTGGCAACTCTGGCTGGCGTAGCGATCTTCTTGACTGCCGAAGGCATACCCGGAATCACCGCCTCACCTGACGAGGTCAAGAGCGGCGAATCGTTCTTGCCGTATGTCACCCCGCTGGTATTTGGCACGCTTTGGGCGGCTTTTTTGGCGCTGCTGATCGCGGCGCCCGTCGCGATCGGCGTGGCGCTGTTCATCAGCCACTACGCGCCGGCGAAGCTTGCTCAGCCAATCGGCTATGTAATCGACTTGTTGGCTGCGGTGCCCAGCGTGGTTTACGGAGCCTGGGGCATGGTGACCTTGGCCGGCGCGGTTCGTCCCCTCTACGAGTGGCTCGAAGCGAACCTCGGTTTCATTCCGTTGTTTGCCGGTCCTGCCTCCGCCACCGGTCGCACCATCCTTACCGCCGCACTCGTCTTGGCGGTGATGATCCTGCCGATTATGACCGCGATCTGCCGCGAGATTTTCCTGCAAACGCCTCGGCTGCACGAAGAGGCGGCGCTGGCCCTTGGTGCGACCCGCTGGGAAATGACTCGGCTCGCGGTATTCCCCTACGCCCGCTCGGGCATCGTCTCGGCGGCAATGCTGGCTCTGGGCCGCGCACTGGGCGAGACGATGGCAGTGGCGATGGTCCTGTCAGCTTCGGGCGTGGTCACCCTCAACCTGATCAGCTCGACGAACCCGTCCACGATTGCCGCCAACATTGCCCTGAGTTTCGCTGAGGCGAGCGGCAAGACGGTCAACGTGTTGATCGCCACCGGTTTGGTGCTGTTCGTGATCACCTTCGTCGTGAACTTCGCGGCCCGGGCGATCGTGAACCGCCGCAAGGAATTCGACGGAGCGAACTGATGACCACGACCCTCAAGCCCTCGCCCCAAGGCGACCTGTCGGCTGATCTGCGCGGTGCCCAGCTGCCTTCTTGGGCGCCCAAAGCGATCGCCGCTCTTGCCGGCGTAGTCGCCGTGGCTGGCTGGTTCACTGGCCTTGGACCAGTTCGCGGAATAATCCTCGCGTGGCTGATCGCCGCCTGTCTGCCCCTCTGGTCCGTCATGATCGAAGGAAAGCGAAAGGCCACCGACCGGCTCGTCACGTTGCTAGTCGTTTCGGCATTCAGCCTAGCAGTTATCCCGCTGGTCAGCATCTTGGCGTCAGTGATCGGCAAAGGCGCTCAGGCGCTGTCGGCGGAGTTCTTCACCTATTCGATGCGAAATGTCGTCGGCGAGGGCGGCGGCATCTACCACGCGCTTGTCGGCACGCTACTAATCACTTCGGCCGCAGCCGTGATCTCGGTGCCAATCGGTCTGTTCACTGCGATCTATTTGATCGAATACGGCGAGGACGGCCGACTGGCGAGTTCGATCCGATTCCTCGTCGACGTAATGACCGGCATCCCGTCAATCGTGGCCGGCCTTTTCGCCTATGCCCTCTTCGTGATCTTCTTCGGCGAAGGAGTCCGAATGGGCATCGGTGGTTCGGTGGCCCTTTCGGTCCTGATGATCCCGGTGGTAGTGCGTTCTTGCGAAGAGATGCTCAAACTCGTGCCTAACGAACTTCGCGAAGCCTCCTACGCTCTGGGTGTGCCAAAGTGGCGCACCATCAGCAAGGTCGTGCTGCCCACGGCACTCGCTGGCATCGTCACCGGCATCACCTTGGCGATCGCCCGAGTGATTGGCGAGACCGCACCTCTGCTCATCATCGCCGGCATGACCGACTCGGTGAACTTCAACCTGTCCGAGGGCCGAATGGCCACCTTGCCGGTGTTCACCTACTCCTCACTCATGCAACCCGGTGTCCCGCCAGAACCCAGCATCGAACGCGCCTGGGGCGCGGCCTTGGTCCTGTTGATCATCGTGATGGTGCTGAACCTGCTCGCCCGACTTGTCTCCCACTACTTCTCGCCCAAGGGCGAGCGCTGAATAGCAAAGGAACCAACCAAATGGCAAAGAGCATCGAGGTCTCGGACCTGAACATCTACTACGGCGAATTCCTCGCCGTCGAAGGTGTCAACATCTCGATCCCCGCTCGCGCGGTAACCGCATTCATCGGCCCGTCCGGCTGCGGCAAGTCCACCTTCCTGCGCTCACTGAACCGGATGCACGAGGTCATCAAGGGCGCGCACGTCAACGGCAAGGTGCTGGTTGACGGCGAGGATCTGTACGCCCCGGATATGGACCCGGTGAACGTCCGCCGCAAGATAGGCATGGTCTTCCAACGGCCGAACCCGTTCCCGACGATGTCGATCGCCGAGAACGTCTTGGCCGGTCAGCGCCTCAACAGCAAGCGGATGAAGAAGTCCGAAGCCGACGACATCGTCGAGCGTTCACTGCGCCAAGCCGGATTGTGGGCCGAGGTGAAGGACCGTCTCGAACGGCCCGGCTCGGGACTCTCCGGTGGCCAACAGCAACGCCTCTGCATCGCGCGCGCCGTGGCCGTTGAGCCCGAAGTTCTGCTGATGGATGAGCCGTGCTCGGCGCTCGACCCGATTTCGACCTCGGTGATCGAGGACCTGATCCACGAACTCAAAAACGACTACACCATCGTGATCGTCACCCACAACATGCAGCAGGCGGCGCGCGTCTCGGACCAGACGGCGTTCTTCAACCTTGCTGGTGTGGGACAGCCGGGCAAGCTGGTCGAGCTTGGTCCGACCGAGAAGATGTTCTCCAACCCCGAAGACCCGGCAACCGAGGCTTACATTCAGGGTCGATTCGGCTGAACCGGCGATCGAGGCTCAGGGCAGGAAGAGCCGCGCTAGGTAATAGAAGCCCGCGGCAACAACGGCGGCAGCTGGCATCGTGATGACCCAAGCCACCACGATGTTCTTGGCCACTCCCCAGCGAACCGCCGAGAACCGCTTGGTGGCGCCTGCGCCCATAATCGCGGTGGTAATTGTGTGCGTCGTCGACACTGGCGCGTGCAGGCCAATGGCCATCACGTAGAGCACGGTAGCCGCCGTTGCCTCGGCCGCAAAACCCTTCGGCGGGTCCAACTCGATGATCCGCCGACCGAGCGTACGCATGATTCGCCAACCGCCAGAGTAGGTGCCGGCCGCGATCGCGCTGGCCGAGGCGACGATTACCCACATTGGGATGTCGTTAGTGGTCTGGAAGCCGCCCGCGATCAACGCGAGCACGATGATGCCCATCGTCTTTTGGGCGTCCTGCAGACCGTGACCCAACGACATACCGGCGGCCGAAACCGTTTGCGCCCACCGGAATCCTCGGTTCACCCGCGACGGCATCGCCTTTCGAAATAGCCACATAATGGCGGTCATCACGATGAACGCACCCAGAAAGCCCAACAGCGGCGAAAGCACCATCGGAATGGCGACCTTGTTTATCAGCACTTCCCAGCTGACTTGGGTGGCCGAGGCGACACCAGCGCCGACAATTCCACCGATCAGGGCATGCGACGAGGATGACGGTATCCCGAAATACCAAGTGATCATGTTCCAAGTGATTGCGCCCACCAGCGCAGAAAGCACGATGGTTAGTGCGTGGGCCGACCCATCCTCGGCAGCCTGTTCGACACCGGGAATGATGTCTTGAATTGTCTTGGCAACAGCGACGCCCATCCACGCGCCGACAAAGTTAAGTACTGCGGCCATCGCCAAGGCTGCCCTTGGCGTCAACGCCCGGGTCGACACCGAGGTGGCGATGGCGTTCGCAGCGTCGTGAAAACCGTTCGTGTAGTCAAATACCAGGGCGATCACGACAACCGTGATCACCATGATGGTGATCTGATCCACTCAGGACTCCTTGACCGCGATCTGTTCGATCGTGTTGGCGACCGATTCGAGCGCATCGATGGCGTGTTCGACAGCCTCGACGATGTCTTTTAGCTTGAGCACCTGCATCGCCTTGTAGTTGCCGTCAAACAAGTCAGCCAAGATTCGGCGGTGGTTCTTGTCGCCTTCGTTCTCGAGACGATTTATCTCAATCCAGAATTCCTCAAGATCCTTCATAGTGCGCAGTCGCGGCATCGCTTCGGCCGTGAGCTTGCAGGCGCGCTGCAGCACGTCGACTTGGGCGGCAAACACTTCAGGGAACTCAGTTACGCCATACAGGAAAGTGCTGTCGACGACCTCTTCCATGAAGTCCATGACGTCATCGAGGCTGCTTGCCAGCGCGTAGATATCTTCACGGTCAAACGGGGTTATGAACGTACTGTTCACCAGCTGGATGATTTCGTGTGTGGTGTCGTCTGCCGCGTTTTCAGCTTCGTGCATTGCACTTGCCAAAGCGGCCTTATCGGACTCTGGATCGAGCAGCCTGGTGACTAGGTCGGCACCAACAACTAGATGATTTGCCGCCTCAGCAAAGAGGTCGTAAAAGCTGGTCTGTACTGGGCGGATTCGGATACGCACTCGCGGACTCCCTTAGGAAAATGGGCGCAACGTGTCAATGCTAGATGCACAAGGCGGCTAGTGGCGAACCGAGGGGGATAACTAGCGACTACAGACCGAGCAGGCCGTCTATTTCGCTCTGCGAAAGTGGCTCATCATTGCTCGTCGCGGCGATCATCAAGCGCGAGGTCAGCTCGATTTCGGCCAGCGCGTCGTCGTCGCGCATCCGGTCGTCGAGCGGCTCGCTCACTGGATCGCCGCCAAAATTGAATGCCACATGACGAGAGTACGCAACCGGGAGCAGTCACATCGAACCCAGAAGCCGAAACAGCCCGTAAGGACTATTGAATCAGTCAGTTTCGGGCCCTCAGCCGACCCATACACGGGCATTTCGGAACATCCGCAGCCACGGGCTCTCAGCCGAGATGTCTGCGTTGGTCCACGAAAGTTGAACATTTCGTTGCACTCGCTCCGGGTGCGGCATCATCGCGGTGAACCGGCCATCGACCGTCGTCACGGCAGTCAAGCCATCGGGCGAGCCGTTCGGGTTGGCCGGGTAGGTCGATGCGATCTGCCCGTTTACGTCGACGAATCGAGCGGCCGCCTTGACCGCTATTTCGTCGCCGCGAGTCGAGAAGTCGGCAAACCCTTCACCGTGAGCCACCGCGATCGGGATCAGCGAGCCGTCCATCTGGTCGAACATGATCGACGGCGAATCCAGCACCTGCACGAGGGACAATCTGGCCTCGTACTGTTCGGACACGTTTCGAGTGAACCGTGGCCAAGCCTCGGCGCCTGGAATGATGTCCGCCAGTGCCGCGAACATCTGGCAGCCGTTGCAGATACCGATGCCGAAAGTGTCGGTACGGGCAAAGAAACTGCTGAACGCATCGGTCAACTTCGGGTTGAACAAAACCGACCGCGCCCAGCCTTCACCGGCGCCGAGGGTGTCGCCGTAGGAGAAGCCGCCGGCCGCAGCCAAACCAACCGCATCGGCCAAATCGAACCGGCCTGACTGCAGGTCGGTCATATGCACGTCGTAGGTGTCGAACCCAGCACGATCGAAGGCGAACGCGGTCTCTACGTGAGAGTTGACGCCCTGTTCGCGCAAGATCGCGACCTTCGGACGAGCGGTGCCGATCAACGCCGGCGCCGAAATGTTTTCAGTCGGGTCGAAGGTGGTTTGAAGCGTGAGAATCGGGTCGATCGACCCGATCGCTTGGTGCTCCGAATCGGCCGACGCCGGGTTGTCGCGAAGCCGGGCGATCCGCCAAGAAACCTCATCCCAGGCTTTGGCCAAGTCGGCTAGGGACTCGTCGAGTCCAAGGCCGGCGACCGTGATCCGCCGGTTGCTGTTCGTCGAACCCACCTTGCGCGAACTCTCGCCCAACCCGTGTTCAGCCAAAATGCTCAACGTTCGTTCGGCCTGCGCGGGCGCCACGGCGATCACCGCGCCAAGTTCCTCGGCAAAGAGTGCACCCAAGTCGACGTCGTGCACATCCACGCCGACGCCACCGGCGAAAGCCATTTCGCAAATGGTCGCCCACAGGCCGCCATCAGAGCGATCGTGGTAGGCCAACAACAGGCCTTCAGCACGCAACTGGTTGATTGCCGAAACGAGTGAAACCAGCTGTGCCGGGTCGTCTAGGTCGGGCACAACGCCGCCGAACTGGCTGCTGACTTGAGCCAAGATCGAGCCACCCAAGCGGTTCTTTCCGGCACCCAAATCTAGGAGCAGCAGTTCACTGTCTGCCGGCAACTGCGGAGTCACCGTCGTGCGCACATCGTCAAGCGAGGCAAAAGCAGTCACGACCAAGGAGACCGGTGACGTGACTTGCTTTTCCTCGCCAGCCTCGTCGGTCCAACGGGTACGCATCGACAGTGAGTCTTTGCCGACCGGAACCGAAATACCAAGGGCCGGGCACAACTCCATCGCCACTGCGGTCACGGTGTCATAAAGGTCAGCGTCTTCGCCATCCTCACCGCACGCGGCCATCCAGTTGCAGGACAGTTTCACGCGAGGCAGATCGATGGGGGCAGCCAGCACGTTGGTGATGGCCTCACCGACGGCCATCCGGCCAGAAGCGGCCGCGTCGATCGCCGCGAGTGGGGTCCGTTCGCCGCTGGCCATCGCCTGTCCGGCGAAGCCAATGAAGTCGCTCAAGGTCACGGCGACATCGGCCACCGGCACCTGCCACGGGCCAACGAGTTGGTCGCGGTGGGTCAGGCCCCCGACGGTTCGGTCTCCGATGGTGATCAAGAAGCGTTTAGAGGCGACCGTCGGGTGGCGCAGCACCGAATACGCGGCCGCGCTAATGTCGATGCCGGCGCTCTGAAATGGAGCGGCTTCGCGCTTGACCCGGGTGACGTCGCGCACCATTTTCGGCGGCTTGCCCAGCAGCACGTCCATCGGCATGTCGATCGGCGCTTGCTCAGTGTCACCGCCGCTCAGACGCAGTTGGCCGTCATCTTGGGCGGTGCCGACCACGGCGTAGGGGCAGCGCTCACGTTCACAAAGCGCCGCGAACAGTTCGAGGGATTCGGGCGCGATCGCTAGGACGTAGCGCTCCTGGCTCTCGTTGCACCAAATCTCCTTTGGCGCCATCCCCGATTCCTCCAACGGAACCGCATCGAGGTCAAAGGACGCACCCAACCCGGCGTCGTTCACCAGTTCGGGGAAGGCGTTGGAGAGTCCACCGGCACCCACGTCGTGGATGGACAGCAATGGGTTCTGTTCGCCAAGTGACCAGCAGTGGTTGATGACCTCTTGGGCGCGGCGCTCGATCTCGGGGTTGCCGCGCTGAACCGAGTCGAAATCGAGTTCGGCGGCGTTGGCACCGGCCGCCTTCGAGGACGCCGCGCTGCCGCCCATCCCGATTCGCATACCCGGGCCGCCCAACTGGACAAGCAAACTGCCGGCGGGGAAGTCGATTTTTTCGGTCATTTCGGCGCTGATCGTGCCCAGCCCGCCGGCGCTCATGATGGGTTTGTGATAGCCGCGACGGACGCCGTCGACGGTCTGCTCGTAGACCCGGAAGAAGCCGCCAAGTCCCGGCCGACCGAACTCGTTGTTGAACGCGGCCGCACCGATCGGGCCGTCGATCATGATGTCGAGCGCGCTGGCGATGTGGTCGGGCTTGCCGTACTGCTCGACTTCCCAAGGCTCGTCGGTGTCCGGCAGGTTGAGGTTCGACACCACGAAACCGGTCAACCCGGCCTTCGGCGCCGAGCCGCGCCCGGTAGCACCTTCATCTCGAATTTCGCCGCCGGCGCCAGTGGCCGCTCCCGGGTGGGGCGAGATTGCCGTCGGATGGTTGTGGGTCTCGACCTTCATCAAGACGTGAACTTCGTCGGCGCGCCCGGCGTAGCGACTGGGACCCTCGGCGGCTTCGGGCAGCCACCTGGTGGTCGGGCCGCCGGCCATCACCGAGGCGTTGTCCTTGTAGGCGACGATCGTTCCGGCGCCGGCGACCGCCTCGGTATGGCGGATCATGGCGAACAAGGACCGGTCCTGCGGCTCGCCGTCGACGATGAACTCGGCGTTAAAAATCTTGTGTCGACAGTGTTCGGAGTTCGCTTGCGCGAACATCATCAACTCTACGTCGGTGGGGTTTCGGCCCAGCTCGGTGAACGCGTCCACCAGGTAGTCGATTTCGTCTGGCGAAAGAGCCAACCCGAAGTCACGGTCAGCCTGCTCAAGCGCACTTCTGCCCTGACCCAACAGGTCGATGGTCGCCATTGGTTCGGCAACTCGCTCGTCAAACAGCGCGGCGGCGCCGGCCGAATCGAACAGCGCGGTTTCGGTCATCCGGTCGTGCAGAACGTCAGCGCAGGCTTCGCGCTGGGTGGGCGTCAACTCGACCCCAGAAAGGGTGAACTCGGTGACTCGTTCCACCCGGCGGATGTCGATCGCACAGTTGTGCACAATGTCGGTCGCTTTGCTCGACCACGGCGAAATGGTGCCGAGTCGGGGTGCGCAAACGATCACTTGGCCGGTCGCGTCATCGTGGGCCGGCTCACCGTAGGTGAGGATCTTGGTTAGCGCCTCTTTGGTGTCTTCAGCCAGCGGACCATCGCTAGCGACCCAATGCACGAATCGCGCACTCACGCCAGTGAGTTCAGGAACCTGCGCTTGGAGGCGGGCAAGTAGCGCCTGTGCCCGGAAGGCAGAGAGCGCGTTGCCGCCGGGAATTACCGTGAGTTCGACGTCGCCAGACACAGGCCAAGACTACCGACCTAGAACTCTTGACCACTCGGCCACGTCAACGCGGCCAGCAACACGCAGAGTTGACGTTTGCGACCGTCAAGGCCAGGGGTTAGGGTCAAGACATGACCGAACCGGCAGTGCAGATCAGCGCGCTGGAAGTTTCGCGCGGATCAAAAGCGGTAATCGACAGACTGGACCTTCGACTCGAACCGGGTTCGGTGACCGGGCTGCTCGGGCCTAGTGGCTGCGGCAAAACCACGCTAATTCGCGCGATTGCTGGCGTGCAAAAGATTGCCGGCGGCAGTGTCACCGTGCTGGGTTCACCAGCAGGGTCACCGCAGGCGAACTTAAACTCAACGGAGCCGAAGGTTTCCGGGTCATCGGCGTTGAAGCAACCTCAACCATTCCGACCTCCGTCTACGCCGGTGAAGTGATCAAGCCGACTCCGGTCGCCATCACTCTCCATATGCCCGAAGTACTACGAGACGCAACCGTTGAGATGCTCGGCGGAACGGCCGCACATGGCGGTTCCACGAATTCATCTGTCGTATTTTCCTCGAATGACCAGACGTTGGTCCAAGCGATTCCGTTGTTGGCCGCGAGTTCCACTCCAATTCCACAGGTCGAAAACCAACCGTGGCTGATTCCCGCAACGGGTACGGTTCCGGCCATCACCACGCCGAGTTGGGTCAAAGACACCGTCGCGCTCAGTTTGCCGGCCGCGTTCTTCGTCAACGCGACAATTGATACGCCGAACGATGACCCTGATATCCCAGATTCGGTTCCATCAACGCTGGACTGCTGGGCCCCAGTAGATGCGGACCTGCAGCTCGGCTCTATCGCGGTCGTGAACGCGGCACCCAAGGCGCCAGCCGCGGTGAACGTCGTCACCAAGAAGAAGAAGGCCAAGGCATTTGTCGTAAGCGCCTCCGATGCCAACGGCGACCGTTTGACCTACCGGGTAACCGGCCTGTCGGCGACGAAGGGCAAGGTCACCGGGGCAGGCCCGAGCTTCAAGTTCACCCCGTTCAAGAAGTTCAAGGGCAAGGTTTCGTTCTTCGTTACCGTCACTGACGGCAAGGGCGGGGCTGCTAAAACCAAGGTAAACGTCACCGTTAAGTGACCACTTGGAGCTAACGATCAGCGAGGCGGCAAGAGCTACGGCTCTTGCCGCCTCAGTCGTTTCTGCAAACTGATCAAGCCGGCGCGAAGGTCAACCACAGCAGCGCAAGATTGAGCGCGATAATCGCCGTCGCCGAGGCGACTGCGGCGGTGGTGGTCAGCGGCGTGTTCACGTAGATGCCCATCACCGCTCGCGACGAGGTGAGTCGAACCAGCGGGATGATCGCGAACGGAATGCCCATCGACAAGACCACCTGAGAGATCACCAGCGCACCCGTTGGGTCCACTCCCGCGATCAGTAACAACACCGCCGGCGTCAACGTGATCAGGCGGCGCGTAAGCGGGGCGAGTCGCCAACCGGTCAGGCTGTACATGACTTCGGCGCCGGCGGCACTGCCGACCGAAGTCGACGAAATGCCTGAACAAAGCAAGGCAACCGCAAACAACAGGGCAACCCCCGGGCCGATCTGGCTGCTTATTAGCGAATGCGCGCCCTCGATCGAGTCGGTGCCGTCGAGCCCGTACATGTTCGTGGCGGCCATCAGCAACAGGCCCAAGTTCATCAGGCCGGCCAACGCCAACGCCAACACCACATCGAGTCGAGTGGCCGAAAGCAGTTCAGGCAGGCTCGACCGTTCACCTCTGCCGCCGAGGCGACCGGCGGTCAGGCTCGAGTGCAGGTAGACCACATGCGGCATCACGGTCGCACCGACGATGCCCGAAGCAAGCAGGACACTGTCGGCACCAGCGAAGGACGGCACGAGGCCCGAGGCGACCCCGGCCGCCGATGGCGGTGAGACCACCAGGCCGGCCAGGAATCCCACCGCGATCAGCAGCAAGAAGCCGATGATCACTCGTTCCAGTGCGCCTTGGCCGCGCCGATCGCCGATCGCCAGCACGACCATCGCCACGGCCGCAGTCAGTACTGCACCGATCGGCAACGGGATGCCAAAAAGCAGGTGGAAGGCGATCGCGCCGCCGATGACTTCGGCCAGATCGGTCGCAATCGCGATCCCTTCGGCCTGAAGCCAAAAACAAAAGCGGGTGACCGGCGATACCCGGCTGCTCACTTGAGCAGCGAGCGACTTTTCGGTGACCAAACCCAGTTTCGCTGACAGGTACTGCACCAGAACCGCCATCAGGTTAGCCAGCACGATCACCCAGACGAGGGTGTATCCAAAACGAGCGCCAGCGGTGATGTTGGTGGCGACATTGCCCGGATCTACATAGGCGATGGCAGCAACAAATGCTGGCCCCATCAGGGCCAGCCGGCGCCGTAGCGCCCCCGTCACTTGGCCAAAAGGTCTTGGTACTCGACGTTGCGGTCGATGAAACGCTTCACATAGGTGCAGTGCGGTTCGACCAGCCTGCCGCGCGCGCGAACGTCATCGAGCGCAAAGGTGACCAACTGCCGGGCCAGCCCGCGCCCTTCGAACCGTTCGTCGATTTCGGTGTGTGGAAACACGACCTTGTCACCCTCTTCGCGGGCGACCGCGAACCCCACCTGTTCGCCATCGACTAGGACCTCGTAACGGCCCGCCTGCGCATCATGAATGAACTCAACTGCCATACCTCGACCCTTTCACATTCGTTGTCGCTACGGTATGGCCATGAAGATCAGTGTCATTGGTTGCGGATATCTCGGGGCAGTTCACGCCGCCAGCATGGCCGAATTGGGCCACGAAGTCATTGGCGTGGACACCGACGCCGCCAAGATTTCCGAACTCGCCGCCGGTCGAGCGCCATTCTTTGAGCCGGGCCTACCCGAACTGCTGGAACGCACTTTGGCCACCGGGCGCCTAACGTTCACCACCGACCTGAGCGAAGCCACCAGCGCCGACGTCCACTTCTTATGCGTGGGCACTCCGCAGTTGGTTGGCGAATACGCTGCAGACCTTTCCTACGTCGAGTCGGCGTTCGCCGCACTGCTGGGAATCGTCAAACCAGGTGACCTGATCGTCGGCAAATCGACCGTTCCGGTCGGTACGGCCGAACGCCTCGCCGATGACCTCGAGGCCAAGGAGCCTGGCGCGACCCTAGTTTGGAATCCGGAGTTCCTACGCGAGGGCTTCGCCGTCGAAGACACTCTCCACCCGGACCGCTTGGTTTATGGGGTTGAGGCCGGCCCGTCCGGTGAGCGAGCGGTCGCCGTGCTCGACGAGGTTTACGCCACGATCCTCGCCGCCGACACCCCTCGGCTCGTGATGGACCACGCCACTGCCCAGTTGGTCAAGGTGGCGGCGAACTCGTTCTTGGCGACCAAGATCTCGTTCATCAACGCGATGGCTGAACTCTGCGAACGCACCGGCGCCGATGTGACCGCACTAGCCGATGCGATCGGCATGGACGAGCGGATCGGGCGCCGGTTCCTAAACGCTGGCCTCGGGTTCGGCGGCGGCTGCCTGCCCAAAGACATTCGCGCGTTCATGGCCCGCGCGGGCGAACTTGGCGCCGACCAGACGTTGAGTTTCTTGGCCGAAGTTGATGCGATCAACACGCGCCGCCGAGTGCGGATGGTTGACCTTGCTCGCGCCGAATCGGGCGGCTCGTTCGAAGGGCGCAAGATCACCGTCTTGGGGGCATCGTTCAAGCCCGATTCAGACGACATTCGTGACTCGCCGGCGTTGGACGTCGCCGAGCAGATTCGTCGCCAAGGCGCTCAGGTCCGCGTGACCGACCCGGCCGCGATCGCCAGCGCCCGCAAGACCTACCCCGAACTCGAATACGTCGAAGACGTCGCGGAAGCGTTGGCTGGGGCCGATCTGGTGCTGCTGCTCACCGAGTGGCGCCAATACCGCGAACTCGATCCGGTGGCAGTTCGCGAACTAGTCGCCGAACCGCGCATCCTCGACGGCCGCAACGCGTTGGACGCCGACTCGTGGCGGGCGGCCGGCTGGACGTATCGGGCGCTCGGCCGCCCCCACTGAGTTCAGCTCTCGGTTCAGTTGATCTCTCGTTTGAGGATCTTGCCGGTCGCCGTCATCGGCAGTTCGTCGCGGAACTCGATGATGCGCGGGTACTTGTACTGAGCGAACTGCTCCTTGGCCCAGGCCTGGAGTTCGTCAGCGGTGGTCGCGTCGTCGGCGTTCTTGACCACGACCGCCTTGATCTCCTCACCGAGCGACTCGTGCGGCACGCCCAGTACCGCCACGAGCGAGACCGCCGGGTGGGTCATCAGGATTTCTTCTAGCTCACGCGGGTAGACGTTGTAGCCGCCGCGAATGATCATGTCCTTACTGCGGTCAACGATGAAGTAGTAGCCGTCGTCGTCTCGGCGGGCCAGGTCGCCGGTACGGAACCACTCGCCACGAATCGCTTCGGCGGTGGCCGCCGGACGGTTGTAGTACCCCTTCATGATGCCGTGACCCTTGATCGCGATTTCGGCGATCGTGTCGGCGTTGTGTTCGACTTCGTTCCAGTCCTCGTCGATGAGTTTTAGTTCGACACCTTCGACTGGCTTGCCGATCGAGCCGACGCGAGCCTCCTCGCCGCGAACACCGAAAGCGGCCACCGGAGAGGTCTCCGAAAGGCCGTAGCCTTCCTGAATCACGATGCCGAACTTCTCGGCGAACTGGCGGTGGATGTCGGCCGGCAAGGCGGCACCACCAGAAACGGCCGTGCGCATGATCGCGGCAATCTCGGCCACGTCGACCGCACCGTCGGCGGCCGCGAGCGCCTGCAAAAGACCCCAGTACATCGTGGGCACGCCGGCGAAGAAGGTGACTTTCTCCTTGGCTAGCAGGCCGAGCGCGGCGGCCGGCTCAAACCGCGGCAGGTAGACGATCGTGCCGCCGAACATCACTGCACTGTTCTGGATGACGGTCTGGCCGAAAATGTGGAACAGCGGCAGGACCGCGAGGTAGGTGTCCGGGTTGCTTGCGTCGGCCCCGAACAGCGAGGTGCCCAAGGCGGCGTTGTCGCGCAGGTTCCGGTGCATCAGTTCGGCGCCCTTGGGCTGGCCGGTGGTGCCCGAGGTGTAAAGAACTACGGCCGTCTCGTCGTCGGCGCGATCGACAGTTTCGAACACCGGGGACTGCTCGGCCACTAGCGGGCCATAGAACTCCGGCGCCTCGATGGGCTTGGGGGCGGCCGAATCAAGTTTGATCAAGAAGAACTCGGTGCACGACTCGGTAGCGTTGAAGCCCGCCCAAGCGCGGTCACCGATCGGCAGGTCGGGCGTGCCCTCGAACGCGATGAAGGCTTTGGCGTCCGAGTCGTCGAGGTGGTACGCGACTTCGCGCTCACTCAACAGCACGTTCAACGGGACGACGGCCGCGCCGGCCTTGAGGATGCCGAAGTACGCGATGGTGAAGTACGGCAGGTTCGGGATCGAAATCGCAACCTTGTCGCCGGGGGCGATACCGCGCGAAACCAACAGGTTCGCCACCTGGTTCGCTGCGCCGTTGAGTTGGGCGTAGTTCAACCGGGTGTCGCCAAAGACGATGGCGGTTCGGTCACCGTATTTCGCGGCGGTTTCGTCAAGGATCGCGGCCAGATTCGTCACGAGTTCTCCTGTTAGGTCGAGGTGTGAGCTGGGTTACCTTGCCCACTCTAACCAGCAGATCCGTTCGGGGGTTGGCCCGCAGTCACCAAGTCTGACCGGTGAGCCGTTCGTAGGCCTCGATGTAGCGCGCGCGAGTCTTTTCAACGATCTCAGCCGGTAGCCGCGGCGGCGGGGTGTCGCTCCCTCGATCCCAACCAGATTCGGGCGAGGTCAACCAGTCGCGGACGAACTGCTTGTCGTAACTTGGCTGGGACCTGCCCGGCGCGTACTGATCGGCCGGCCAGAACCTGGACGAGTCAGGAGTGAGCACCTCATCGGCCAAGACGATCGTGCCGTCTGGGCGAGCGCCGAACTCAAATTTCGTATCGGCCAAAATGATGCCGCGTTCGCGAGCGATCTGCTCGGCGCGGGCATAGACCGCCATGGTCAACTCGCGCAGGCGCTCGGCCGTTTCACCGCCAACAGTTTCAATCACGGCATCAAACGAGACGTTCTCGTCGTGTTCGCCGAGCTCTGCTTTCGACGCGGGGGTGAAGATCGGTTCGGCCAACCGCGAGCCGTCAACCAGACCGTCTGGCAAGACCACGCCGCACACGGCACCGGTTTCGTTGTAGTCGATTAGCCCAGATCCAGTCAGGTAGCCGCGAGCGACGCACTCAACGGCGAACATGTCGAGGCGTTCGACGATCAACGCGCGACCGGTAACTTCAGCCGGCACGTCGGCACTGATTACGTGGTTTGGCACTAAATCGGCCAACTGGTCGAACCACCAAAGGCTCATCCGAGTCAGGATCTCGCCTTTGTCCGGAATGCCCGGCTCCAAAATGAAGTCGTAGGCGCTGACCCGATCCGACGCGACCATCAGCAGGTGGTCACCGTAGGTGTAAAGGTCACGGACCTTGCCCGAGTGCAGGTGGGTGGCTCCGGGGATCTCCAGTGGCATGGGTTCAGGCTAGTCGGCGCACACTGCGGCCACGCCAATGGCTCTGGGTCAAAGAATGTCGCCGGGGCTGTACGCGGCGGCTTCGGGGCGAAGTTGGGCCAGCAACTCGATCTGGCCGACGACGACGCCAACCTGCGAGACCGCCGCGCCAGTGAACGCCAACGGCTCGGCGACCAACGCCGCCAAGTCTTCAGCGGTCAAACCCAACCGCGGATCAGCGGCAAGACGGTCAAACAGGTCATTGTCGGCGGTGCCCTTTTCGCGCATCTCCAAAGCCACGGCGACCGCGTGCTCCTTGATCGCCTCGTGCGCGACCTCGCGGCCAACACCGTGGCGAACCGCGGCCATCAGCACCTTGGTGGTGGCCAAGAACGGCAGGTAGCGGTCCAGTTCGCGCTGGATAACCGCCGGGAACACGCCAAACTCATCGAGCACGGTCAAGAACGTCTCGAACAGGCCGTCCGCGGCGTAGAACGCGTCTGGCAACGCCACTCGGCGAACCACCGAGCAGGAAACGTCGCCTTCGTTCCACTGGTCGCCTGACAGTTCGCCAACCATCGAGGCGTAACCGCGCAGCACCACCGCAAGCCCGTTGACTCGCTCACACGAACGCGTGTTCATCTTGTGCGGCATCGCGCTGGAGCCGACCTGGCCCTCCTTGAAGCCCTCGGTGACTAGTTCGTTGCCGGCCATCAGCCGGATCGTCAACGCCAGGCTCGATGGCGCCGAAACCAACTGCACCAGGCTGCTGACTGCGTCGTAGTCCAGCGACCGCGGGTAGACCTGACCGACGCTGGTGAAGGTGCGTTCAAAGCCCAAATGGGTCGCGACGCGACGTTCCAGATCGGCCAACTTGGTTTCGTCGCCGCCAAGCAGATCCAACATGTCTTGGCCGGTCCCTACCGGGCCCTTGATGCCGCGCAGTGGGTAGCGGGCGATGAGTTCACTGACCCGCTCGATGCCGACCATGAGTTCGTCGGCGGCCGTCGCGAACCGCTTGCCCAGCGTGGTGGTCTGCGCCGCGACGTTGTGGCTGCGACCGGCCATCACAACCTCGGCGTTCTCGGCGGCGAGTCGCCCAAGCCGGGCAGCGGCCGCAATTGCGCGATCGCGAACCAGTTCGAGGGAGGCCCGGACCTGCAGTTGCTCGACGTTCTCGGTCAAGTCACGCGAGGTCATGCCCTTGTGGATGTGTTCGGTGCCAGCGAGGTCGGCGAACTCTTCGATTCGCGCCTTCACGTCATGGCGGGTGATCCGCTCACGCGCGGCGATCGACGCCAAGTCGACTCGGTCGATAACGGCCTCGTACGCCTCGATCACACCTTCGGGAGTGTCGATGCCGAGGTCACGTTGGGCCTTCAACACCGCGATCCACAATTGGCGCTCGAGAACAATCTTGTGCTCGGGCGACCAGATGCGGGCTAGGTCAGCGGAGGCGTAACGGGAGGCGAGAACGTTCGGCGTGGTCACTGCTCCATTGTCGCAGCCTAGAAACTACGGCCGCGCACCCCCACAGAGGCCAACCTCAAAGCGTGGGCAGGTTCAACGCAATGTCGGTGCGGTAGTGCGCGCCCCGGATCTTGATCAGGCTGACTGCCGCATATGCCCGCGCCCGAGCCTGCGCCAAATCTTCGCCGCTGGCGGTGACCGAGAGCACGCGCCCGCCGGCAGTCACTAGGTTCTGGTCGGCGTCGAGCGCCGTGCCGGCGTGGATGACGTCCACGCCTTCGAGAGCGTTCGCCTCGTCAACGCCGGTGATCACGTCGCCCTTTACCGGATCTTGGGGATAGTTTTCCGCCGAGATGACCACGGTGATCGCCGCACCCGACCGCCACTTGGGCAAGCCCACTTCGCCGAGGGTTCCGGTGGCAGCACCGTAAAGCAGCGCCGAAAGTGGCGTCTTGAGCAGGGCCATGAGCGCTTGAGTCTCTGGGTCACCGAACCGGGCGTTGAACTCCACGACTCGGGTTCCGCGACTCGTCAACGCCAAACCGGCGTACAGCAGGCCCTGGAACGGCGTGCCGCGAGCGGCCATCTCTTTGACGGTCGGCACCAGCACGCGCCGCGAAACGTCGACAACCAAATCTTCTGGCGCCCAATCCAGCGGCGTGTACGCCCCCATGCCACCGGTGTTCGGGCCTTCATCGTTGTCGTAGGCACGCTTGAAGTCTTGGGCGGGTTGCAACGGCAACACCGTCGAACCGTCGGTGATGGCGAACAGTGAAACTTCTGGACCGTCGAGGAATTCCTCGATCACAACACGGTCGCAGGAGGCGGCATGAGTGACTGCCTCTTGGCGGTCCTCGGTGACGACGACGCCCTTTCCGGCGGCCAGTGCGTCGTCCTTGACGACATAGGGCGGCCCGAAGGCGTCGAGTGCGTCGGCGACCTGTTCGGCAGTTTCACAAACCCGCGCCATCGCGGTGGGCACGTCAGCCGCGGCCATCACCTGCTTGGCGAATGCCTTGGAACCTTCAAGTTGAGCGGCCTCGGCGGTCGGGCCGAAGCAGGCGATCTTCACCGCACGCACCGCATCGGCGACGCCGGCGACCAAGGGCGCTTCGGGGCCGACGACGACCAAATCCGCAGCCAGCGAAACGGCCAATTCGGCCACCGCATCGCCGTCAAGCGGATCGACCGGATGCAAAGTGGCGATCGCCGCCATTCCGGGATTGCCCGGAGCAGCATGCACTTCGGTGACTTGCGGGTCGCGCGAAAGCGCTAGGGACAAAGCATGTTCACGGCCGCCAGTGCCGATGACGAGAACCTTCACACCGGGAGTCTAGTGAGGTTTACTCAAACCATGACAATCTCACTCAACCCGTACCTTGGATTTGCCGGCCAAGCGCGCGAAGCATTCACCTTCTACCAGTCAGTTTTTGGTGGCGAACTCGATATGACCACCTACGCTGAAGGCGGAACGGAGGCGAAGTTCCCTGAGTACCTGATGCATGCGTCCTTGTTCACTCCAGACGGTTTTCGGCTCATGGGTTCAGACATGCACGAACAAGTGAATCCGGGCCACGCAGTCACCGTGAACGGAACGACCGAGGCGGCCGAGCGGCTCACGGAAAGCTGGAATGGGCTAGCCCAAGGAGCCCAAGTCGTCTTCCCACTCGGCCCGGCGCCCTGGGGCGGCTCATTTGGTCAACTTTTCGACCAATTCGGCATAGCTTGGATGGTCGCCTTCGACGACTCGTTCTCCTGATCGGGCACGAACCTGCCCGGCCGGCACCGGCCAAGGCTCGGCTCAGAGCAGGTCGTGCAGGACGACCGTCTCTTCGCGGTCTGGGCCGACCCCGATGGCGCTGATCCGCGAGCCACTCATCGCCTCGATTTCGCGCACGTAGGACTGGGCGTTCGCCGGCAGGTCGGCGAACTCGCGCGCACCGCTGATGTCTTCGGTCCAGCCGGGGAAAAATTCATAGATCGGCTTGGCGTGGTGGAAGTCGGTCTGCGTCATCGGAACCTCATCGACGCGCTGGCCGTCAACCTCATAGGCGACACAGACCGGAATCTGCTCGAACCCGGTCAGCACGTCCAACTTCGTCATCACGAAATCGGTGACGCCGTTGATTCGGGCCGCATAACGAGCGATCGGCGCGTCATACCAACCACAACGCCGCGGCCGACCGGTAGTAGTGCCGAACTCGCCGCCGTTGCTGCGCAGTGTCTCGCCGTCGGCGTCGAACAACTCGGTCGGGAACGGCCCCTCGCCCACGCGCGTGGCGTAGGCCTTCACGATGCCGATGACTCGAGTGATTTCCGTTGGGGCGATGCCCGATCCGGTGCAAGCGCCGCCGGTCGTGGCCGACGAACTGGTGACGAACGGGTAAGTGCCGTGGTCTACGTCCAACAAGGTGGCCTGCCCGGCCTCAAGCAGCACCGTCTTGTCGGCCTTTAGCGCTTCGTGCAGCACCAGACTCGAGTCGGCAACCATCGGGTGCAGTCGCTCGGCGTGCGAGAGCAACTGTTCGACGATCTCTTCGACCTCGACCGAACGGCGGTTGTAGACCTTCGTCAGGATCTGGTTCTTCAACTCCAACGCGCCCTCTACTTTGGCGCGCAAGATTTTTTCGTCGAAGGTGTCTTGGATGCGGATGCCCAGACGGTTCATCTTGTCGGCGTAGGTCGGGCCGATGCCGCGACCGGTGGTGCCGATCTTGCGGCTGCCAAGGAAGCGTTCGTTGACCTTGTCGAGCGTCCGGTTGTAGTCGGCGATGACGTGAGCGTTCGCGCTGACGATCAACTTCGAGGTGTCGATCCCGCGCTCATTCAGCGCGTCGATTTCCTGGAACAGGACGTCCAGGTCGATGACGACGCCGTTGCCGATCACCGGCACGCAGCCCGGGCTCAAGATGCCGCTGGGAAGCAAGTGGAGCGCGTACTTCTCGTCGCCGATGACGACGGTATGGCCGGCATTGTTTCCGCCGTTGAACTTCACGACGTAGTCGACGCGGCTGCCAAGGAGGTCAGTTGCCTTGCCTTTGCCCTCGTCTCCCCACTGGGCTCCGACGATCACGACTGCGGGCATTTGCTGCCACTCCTTAGTCAAACGGAAAGCCCGCAAGCGGGCTCGTACTCGCCAATCCTACCGGCGATCACCGTCAGTCAACTAGCGCGTCGTAACCTTCGCGACTCGATTCGCGCAGGAATTCGCGGCACCGGTGCGCTTCGGCCTCGTCGCCGAGTCGCTCACTTGCGGTCGCAAGCACCGCCAGTGACTGCAAGAAACCGCGGTTCGGCTCATGGGCCCACGGCACTGGGCCGTGACCCTTCCAGCCATTTCGCCGCAACAAGTCCAGCGAGCGATGGTAGGCGGTGCGTGCGAACGCATAACCTTCCAGGTCGCGCCCGGCCGTCAATGCTGCATCAGCCAACTTGGCCCAAGCGGCAACCGAATCGGGCTGCTGTCGGGCGACGTCTTCGGCGGCCGCGCCGTCCGCGAGCAAAGCCGCTCCCGGATCTTGAGGCAAAAGCGTTTCGGGCGGCTCGCCAAAGAGATTCGTCATGTGAACTACTTTCGGTGAGTGTGGGCGATGTAAACATCACACGGTGCGTGAGCGGCCACGTCGCGAGCGATGCTGCCAAGGATTCGAGCCAGACCTTGCACCCGCTTGTTGCCGACGACGATCACGTCGGCGTTCAATGTCTCTGCAGCCTTGACCAGCGCGTCCGCCGGATTGCCTTCCGCCGGCGCGTACTCGACCTCAAGGTCGGGAAACTCGCGTCGGATCTCGACGAAAACGTCGCGGGCAACTTCTTCGGCGAACTGTTCGCTGCTAACCAAAATCTCTTCGGATCCGACGCTGACCTGCTCGGCCTCGAAATTTCCGTAGGCCGAAAGGACGTGCAGTTTCGCGCCCATTGCTGCCGCCAAGCCCGCCGCAGTACGCGCGGCAGCAGCGGCGGTTTCGGACTGGTCCACCCCAGTGACCACAATTTTTGACATAACTACCCCCAACTAGTTCGACCCAAAGGGTCGATTTTTCCGGAAAAGTTAGTGCGTTCCAGCGCTGCGCAGGTTCTGGCAGGCCTCAACCACACGGGCGGCCATTCCCGCTTCGGCCGCCTTGCCCCAAGCCCGCGGGTCGTACTGCTTCTTGTTGCCGACTTCGCCGTCGACCTTGAGCACGCCGTCGTAGTTCTGGAACATGTGGGCGGCGGCCGGGCGGGTAAAGGCGTACTGCGTGTCGGTGTCGACGTTCATCTTCACTACGCCGTAGTCAACGGCGGCGCTGATCTCTTCAGGCAGCGAACCCGAGCCACCGTGGAAGACGAAGTCGAAGGCGCGATCCTTGCCGAACTTGGCGGCAACGGCATCTTGGGCAGCCTTGAGGACCTCCGGGCGCAACTTCACGTTGCCCGGCTTGTAGACGCCATGCACGTTGCCGAAGGTCAACGCGGTCAGGTAGCGACCCTGCTCGCCGAGTCCGAGGGCCTCGATCGTGGCAATCGCGTCTTCGGGCGAGGTGTAGAGCTTGTCGTTGATTTCAGCCTCAACGCCGTCCTCTTCGCCACCGACGACACCGATCTCAACTTCGAGGATGATGTTCGCGGCCTTCGCCTTAGCCAGCAGGTCTTTGGCGATCTCGAGGTTTTCGGCCAACGGAACTGCCGAACCGTCCCACATGTGCGACTGGAACAGCGGCAGTTCGCCGTTCTTGACGCGCTCGGCCGAAACTGCCAACAGCGGACGGACGAAACCGTCGAGCTTGTCCTTGGGGCAGTGATCGGTGTGCAGGGCAACGTTGATCGGGTAGTTCTTGGCGACCTCGTGGGCGTAGGCGGCGAACGCTAGCGAACCCGAGACCATGTCCTTGACCGTCGGGCCGGAGAAATACTCAGCCCCACCGGTAGAAACCTGAATGATGCCGTCACTGCCAGCCTCAGCGAACCCGGCGAGCGCAGCATTGAGCGTCTGCGAAGACGAGACGTTGATGGCCGGATAAGCGAACGACTGATTCTTGGCCTTGTCGAGCATCTCGGCATAGACCTCGGGAGTGGCGACGGGCATGGATCCTCCTGGAGCAAACGGCTGTCTGGGTCAGTATTCCACCGGCAGGTCGGCCGCATGCTCGCGGATCCACGCATGCATCGCAATAGCGGCGGCCGCGCCGGCGTTTATCGATCTTGTTGAACCAAACTGAGCGATCGCCACCATCGAACTGCACAGGGACGCTGCTTCGTCGGTCAAGCCCGGACCTTCTTGCCCAAACATTAAGACCGAGGACACTGGCAGGCTCGTCGATTCGAGCCCGACCGCGCCGGGGAGGTTGTCGATGCCCACTACCTCGACTTTGGCCTCGCGCGCCCAGTCGCCGAATTCCTCAACAGTCCGATGGTGATGAACATGGACGTACCGGTCGGTGACCATCGCCCCGCGGCGGTTCCAGCGGCGCTTGCCGATGATGTGCACCCCGGCAGCGTTGAAAGCGTTAGCGGTCCGCACGATCGAACCGATGTTGAAGTCGTGTTGCCAGTTTTCGATCGCAACATGGAACTGATGCCGACTCTGGTCTAAGTCGGCGACGATCGCTTCGACCGTCCAATAGCGGTATCGGTCCACCACGTTTCGCGAGTCGCCTTCAGCCAAAAGTTCGGGGTCATAGCGCGGATCCTCGGGCAACGGTCCGACCCACGGTCCGACGGTCACGACACTCCGTAACGGTCGCGGTACTCACGAACCGCTGGCAGGTGCTCGCCGTAGCGGCCGGTCTGTTCGAGGTACTCAATGATGTGGTCGAAGTTGACGATCGAGTACACCGAGATCGCGTAGTCGCGTTCGACCTCCTGAATCGCCGACAGTTCGCCGGTGCCTCGCTCGCGGCGATCGACGGCAACCATCACTGCTGCCACTTCGGCAGCTAAGTTGGCCACAAGTTCGATAACTTCACGAATGGCGGTGCCCGCCGTGATCACATCGTCGATCACCAGCAGGCGGCCCTTCGGCTCGGCGCCAACGAAAAGCCCGCCCTCGCCATGGTCCTTGACTTCTTTGCGGTTGAAGCACCACGGCACGTCTAGACCGTGCTCGGTGGCCAGTTTCACCGCCGTGGCCGCAGCCAACGGGATGCCCTTGTAGGCCGGGCCGAGGAGAACATCGAAAGCCACCTGCGATTGAGCGATCGCGTCGGCATAAAACCCGCCGAGGGCATCGAGTCGCGCCCCGGTGTTGAAGCCGCCGGCGTTGAAGAAGTACGGCGACGTTCGGCCGGATTTGAGGGTGAAGGAACCGAACTTCAAAACCTCATGTTCTAGGGCAAATTCAATAAACCTTCGCTGGTAGTCATGCACGGGCCAAGCCTAGGGGTCGGTTCGGTTCGGTTTTTCTACGGTCTTGGCAAGCGTCCCGACAACCACATTGCGGTCGTTGGTGCGGAACAGTTCGGCACAGGTCACCAGCGTCACCTTCGCCGCTGTTGGCTTTTCACCTTCGGCCTCGGGGTCTGGCACGGGCCAAAGCGGCCAGCTGGTCGTGAACGGCACCCTGGTTTCATCGCCGTCCTGACTCAGTACATAGGTATAGATGTGTGTCTTGGTTTCGACGATGACCTCGTCGCCGGCTCTTAGTTCGAGGAAGTTACGAAATGGCTCGCCGTGGGTGACCCGGTGGCCGGACAAGACGAGGTTGCCGATTTGGCCCGGATCGCCACCTTCCAGGTATCGACCTACCCCGCGCGCCAGGGTCGGGTCGTCGTCACCGTCGAGAATCGGCACCTCATAGTTTTCGCCGAAGCGCGGTATCCGCAGCAGGCCAACGCCTTCGACTGGAGTCTTGCCGGCCTCCCAGTCTCGAATTACTTCGGCCGCAATCTGTTGGTGAGC